>NZ_RZOT01000756.1:0-2010 GCF_003999085.1 Mesorhizobium sp. M4A.F.Ca.ET.090.04.2.1 | reverse complement strand
CCGGCGACGGCGGCGCGGTCTGTAAGGGCGCAGGCTCGTGTCTGGTGCTGGAGATCGACTGCAAGGGCACCTACACCGACGCCACCGACAAGAACGGCACCGTTTACGGCAAGTGCAGCCAGGTCATGAAGATCGATCCGACGAAGCGGCTCAAGCTCGCGAACTGATCGCGTGCCATCAAGGAAAATGGCGGCCGTCCGCGCGACGGCCGCCATTTTCCTTCGCCTTGATCATGATGCGGCAGGCACTGTTCGCAGGCCGGCATCAACCTGCATGTCAACCCACCCTAGCGCACCTGGTCGAGCAGGCGCTTACACTCCAACAGGTCGAACAGCGCCTCCTGCAGCAGCGCGCGGTTGTCGCGCGACAGTTTCGAGGAGTCCGGCTGGACCGGGCCTTCGTCGTCGCTCTTGCCGAGGCCGAAAAAGCGACGGCTGGGTTTCACCCTGGGCTGGCCGACAAGCATCTCGTCGTCGGCGCCGCGTGGCTGGGCCGCCGGTGTCAGGGGCACCTGTTCGGCCTGCCGGCGCTGCGCGATCGCCTCGACGGCCGCCATGTCGCCATTGCCGATGGCAACCAGGAAATGGTTGCCGTTCTCGCGCAACAGCTTCTGCACGCCCTTGATGGTGTAGCCCTGGTCGTAGAGCATATGGCGGATGCCCTTGATCAGCTCGACATCCTGCGGCCGGTAGTAGCGGCGGCCGCCGCCACGCTTCATCGGCTTGATCTGGTTGAAACGCGTTTCCCAAAAGCGCAGCACATGCTGCGGCAGATCGAGATCTTCCGCGACCTCGCTGATGGTGCGGAAAGCATCGGGGCTCTTGTCCATGGGCGAATCCTCCGCTGGACGGCGATCGGACCGATTGGTCCCGAATCGGGCCTTATTTCAGCGGTTTATGAAACAATATTCAAGCCCGGCGTCAAAGCGCGCGGGCGTTATCAACCGGGCATTTGCGGCGGCTACTTGCCGCCCTTGGCCTTGCTGTTCTGGTGCGAGCGCAGGATGCGGCTCTTCAGCACGTTCGACGACTTGAAGGTCATCACCCGGCGCGGCAGGATCGGCACTTCCTCGCCGGTCTTGGGATTGCGGCCGATGCGCTCGTTCTTGGAGCGGACATGGAAGGTCGCGAAGGACGACAGCTTGACCGTCTCACCACGCACGATGGCCTCGCAAATTTCGTCCAGCACCGCTTCGACGAGCTCGGCCGATTCAGTTCTCGACAAGCCAACCTTGCGGTAAACGGCTTCGGCAAGGTCGGCGCGCGTAAGTGTCTTTCCCCCCATGCGACCGTCCCATCAGCTCAAAAACATAAATCGGTACAAGCAACGGCAGAGCCTAAGTAATTGATCCGTCAAGGTCAAGGACCGAACCCTTCAGTTCGGCACTTACCAGCGGACCAAAACCGCGCCCCAGGTGAAGCCTCCGCCCATCGCCTCGAGCAGCACCAGGTCGCCCTTCTTGATGCGACCATCGGCGACGGCCACCGAGAGCGCCAGCGGCACGGAAGCAGCCGACGTGTTACCGTGCAAATCGACCGTGACCACCACTTTTTGCTCGGCAATCCCGAGCTTCTTGGCGGAAGCGTCAATAATCCGTTTATTGGCCTGATGCGGCACGAACCAGTCGAGGTCCTCGGCAGTGATGCCGGCCTGAGAGAATGTCGCCTCGATGACGTCGGTGATCATGCCGACGGCATGCTTGAACACCTCGCGGCCTTCCATCCTGAGATGGCCGACGGTCCCGGTGGTCGATGGCCCGCCATCGACGAACAGCTTGTCCTTGTGGACGCCGTCGCAGCGCAGGCTCGCCGCCAGCACGCCATGGTCGGCGATGCCGCCGGTCCCCTCGCCCGCTTCCAGCACCAGGGCGCCTGCGCCGTCGCCGAACAGGACACAGGTCGAGCGGTCGCTCCAATCGAGGATGCGCGAGAAAGTCTCCGAGCCGATCACCAGCACGCGCCTGGCCAGGCCACCGCGTATATAGAGGTCGGCCGTTGCCACCGCGTAGAC
>NZ_RZOT01000755.1:0-2011 GCF_003999085.1 Mesorhizobium sp. M4A.F.Ca.ET.090.04.2.1 | reverse complement strand
GGCCCGGCGCCGGTGACCAGCACGTCCTCGCCGACCAGATCGAAGGACAATGCGGTGTGGACGGCATTGCCCAAGGGATCGAAGATCGCCGCGATCTCGTCGGGCACGTCGTCGGGGATCGGCACGACATTGTGCTGCGGGATCGCCACGTATTCGCCGAAGGCGCCGGGCCGGTTGACGCCAACGCCGAGCGTGTTGCGGCAGAGATGCCCTCGCCCCGCCCGGCAGTTGCGGCAATGGCCGCAGACGATGTGGCCTTCGCCCGAGACGCGCTGGCCGAGCTTGTATTCGGTGACCGCGGCGCCGAAATCGGCGACCGTGCCGACGAACTCATGGCCCGTCACCATCGGCACCGGCACCGTCTTCTGCGCCCACTGGTCCCAATTGTAGATGTGCACGTCGGTGCCGCAGATCGCGGTCTTCCTGACCTTGATCAGCACGTCGTTGGGACCGATCTCCGGCACCGGCACCTCTTCCATCCAGATGCCCGGCTCGGCCTTGGCCTTAACCAGCGCCTTCATCATGTTGGACATTCTTTTGTTCCTTGAATCTCTTGATCCGGAATCGTTTTTCGGCGCTCAGGAAATCACGCCGAGCTCCCGTCCCACTGCGCCGAACGCCTCGACCGCGCGATCGATATCAGCGATGGAATGGGCGGCAGACATCTGGGTGCGGATGCGCGCCTGACCCTTCGGCACCACCGGGAAGGAGAAGCCGATGACGTAGATGCCGCGCTTCAGCATGCGCGCGGCCATCTCCTGTGCCAGAGCCGCATCGCCCAGCATCACCGGGATGATCGGATGGTCCGCGCCGGCGAGCGTAAAGCCGAGCTTGCCCATTTCGGAGCGGAACCGTTCCGCATTGGCATAGAGGCGCTCGCGCAAGGCGCCGCCATTGCGGATCATGTCGAACACCTTGATCGAGGCGCCGGCGATCGCTGGCATCAGCGTGTTGGAGAACAGATAGGGCCGCGAGCGCTGGCGCAGCCAGTCGACCACCTGGGCTTTGCCCGAGGTATAGCCGCCGGACGCGCCACCCAGCGCCTTGCCGAGCGTGCCGGTGATGATGTCCACCCTGCCTTCGACGCCGCAATGCTCGGCCGAACCGCGGCCATGTTTGCCGACGAAGCCGACCGCATGGCTGTCGTCGACCATCACCATGGCATCGTATTTCTCGGCCAGGTCGCAAACCCCCTGCAGGTTGGCGATGATGCCGTCCATCGAGAACACGCCGTCGGTGGCGATCAGCCGGAAGCGGCAATCTTTCGCCTCCTTCAGCCGGGCCTCGAGATCAGCCATGTCGTTGTTGACGTAGCGGAAGCGCTTGGCCTTCGACAGCCTGACGCCGTCGATGATCGAGGCATGGTTCAGCGCGTCGGAGATGATGGCGTCCTCCTCGCCGAGCAGCGTCTCGAACAGGCCGCCATTGGCGTCGAAGCAGGAGCCGTAGAGGATGGTGTCGTCCATGCCGAGGAAGGACGAGATCGTCGCCTCCAGCTGCTTGTGCTCCTCCTGCGTGCCGCAGATGAAGCGCACCGAGGCCATGCCGTAGCCGTAGCGGTCGAGCGCATGCTTTGCCGCGTCGCGCAATTCGGCGCTGTCGGCGAGACCGAGATAGTTGTTGGCGCAGAAATTCAACACCTTTTGGCCGGCAACCTCGATCTCGGCCGATTGCATCGAGGCGATCACCCGCTCGGACTTGTAGAGTCCGGCCGTTTTCAGCCCCGCAAGTTCGCTGTCGATGTGGGAAAGGAATGCTGTGGTCATGATCCAACCCTGTTCGGTTTGACGCGGACTGTCGCCCCGCGTGGCTGAAAAATCCACCGCAAAAGCGACGGCTTCGGTGGTGCGGCGAAAGCTGGATGACATCCCGTTTTGGCGGCGCGTTCGACGATGCGTTCAAATGCATGGTTGCGGCGAAAGGACATGATAACCATTTCCGCAGCTTTCCCCCTCTGCGGGCGCAACAGGCGGGGCTGCTTGCCTGCCTGTTAACCCTTTCAAGTCAATGG
>NZ_RZOT01000754.1:0-2014 GCF_003999085.1 Mesorhizobium sp. M4A.F.Ca.ET.090.04.2.1 | reverse complement strand
GCCTGAAGGAGATCGTCGCCGGGGAGATGGACCAGTCGCAACTGCTGGGTGGCCGGAGCGTGTTTGGGTGGGAGGGGGCGCAGAGCGACGACGATTCAGACCTGGGTGCAGCACGCTGACTTGGGACTACCAGTAGCGGGGCGACCAGATCATTATACATAACTGCATTAGTAAATTTTCGTCTCCTTCTTGTAGAAATAATGAGCGACCAATAGAAACAATAATCGACTTGTTTTTGCTAAAGCTTGCAAAAACCCATTTCTCAAGTGATGCTGCCAGGTGGGGGACTCGGCATGAAGACATTCGCATGGACGTTGGTTTTAGTGCTGCTGGCGATTGGCGACGCGATCGCCCAAACCGCGCCTGAGCCTATCATGCTGCAACATGCACCGCCGATGGGCTTCATCGTTGTACGCAGCAACGCACCCGGATGCGAGCCGACATGTCCGGAATGGATTTCTGCGCAAGGTCACATCGAGGCCGGTACACCAGCTTTGCTGAAGGCTCTGCTGAAAAAACTCGGCCACCGCAAGTTACCTTTGGTGTTGAATTCCCAGGGCGGCGAAACCGAGGCAGCGATGGCGCTTGGCCATATGATCCGCGCCGGCGGTCTCGACACGATGGTTGCCAAGACGGTATTTTCCGAGTGCGCGCCAGACGCAAAAGCTTGCGGGCTGGACGACCTCCACTTCGGTATCGCCAACCCCTATCGGCGCAGTCTGCTCGTCGGCTTGTACGATGGTTCTGGCGAGCGGCGTACGACGTCTGGCAGACAGCCGCGCCTTTGTCGGCATTCATCGAATCATGCTGCCGACCGTCAAGAAGATCGGCGGCAATAAGACCATCGTGCTCGTTCGGGTGCCCGAATGGTATGAACGCAAGATCGACAGCTATTTCACCGAGATGAATGGGGGCTCGTGGATCTTATCCGCCATGCAAAAAACGCCTGACGACAGCATACGATACCTCATGACATATGAGCTTTTAGACCTGAACCTGATAAACGAGTTCGGTCACGGCGACACGCACACCTCGACAGATATTTGCAAGACCACGCCGCCGGCGGACAACTGCCGCACTGTCAGGCAATAGGAAAATAGAGAGCCGGAGGTCGTCGAAGCGCCAGTTCGGTGCAGTTCCGTGTCTTTCAGGCCTAACGCTGCCCAAGGCTGCCGGCAGCATATACTCATCGACGGAAAACTCACCCCGCCTTCCTCCCCATCATCCCATAGTGCACCGCCAGCAAATCCAGCCCGACCTTCAGCAGCTTGACCACCACATCCCGCCCGTCGCCGCTGCGTTCGGCGATGGCCTTCACCGACTGGCCTTCGAGGCAGACCTTGCGCACCACATCCGCCACCTCCCAATGGGCGAGCGCGGCCGCCGCCTGCGCATGGGCGCGGCCGGCTGAGAGGACGCGGTCGGGGATGCCGGCATTCACTCGAGTGCCGTCGACGCGCTCGCTCCAGGACTGTGGTTGCAGCCCCTCGCGCGCGGTGCGCTCGAAATCGTCGCGGAAGCGCCCTCCCGCCTCGCGCTGCTGGCGCGTCAGCGAGGTGATGCCCACCAGCGGATCGACATTGCGCAGGCGCACGATGCCGCCGGTGGAGGTGTAGCCGCCGTTCGAGACCGCGTAGACGCGGCGTGCCTCGGCGGTACCGGCCGCGAGGCGCTGGCGGCCAAAGGCGTCTTGCTTCAGCGCGAAGTCGTGGCCGACCTCGCGGCGGATGCGCACCTGCTCGGCCTCGCCCTTGGGGAGCTTTGGGGGTGCGGGTTTTTTGGAAGGTTTGCGGGGCATAAGCGGGTCCTTGTGTGGGGGGATTGTCGAAATGGTTGCGCCAGGCACCCCTCATCCGTCTCGGCGCTGCGCGCCGATCCACCTTCTCCCACAAGGGGAGAAGGGAGAACCTGGCGGCGGCGGCGCTGCCAGCTACCAGCGTCGGCGATGGGCTGCGAGGCTGGCCCGGTCTCCCCTTCTCCCCTTGCAGGAGAAGGTGGCCGCGAAGCGGACGGA
>NZ_RZOT01000753.1:0-2021 GCF_003999085.1 Mesorhizobium sp. M4A.F.Ca.ET.090.04.2.1 | reverse complement strand
GCTTCGAACTCCGCCATGCGATTGACGTGGTTTCTCGCCGTCTCGTAGACATGCTCGCGCTGCAGGATGTTGCGCACCGTGAGCGCCGGACCGACAATCGAAGCCGAGGGCAAGGTCGGCTTCAGCGTCGATGCGCCGACGACACCGGTGATGCCAAGCTCATCCATAATATCCGAAATGACGCTCGTGGCGTCGCCGATCCGCTTGAAGCCGTCGATCAATTCCTTCGACGGCCGCGGCGTTCGCATCAATCGGATGCGCTCGGCGCTGATCTTGCCGGTGAGCTTCGGCAATACGTCCGCGAAAGCGAGATCATTCATGACGTGTCCTCTGTTTTGTACGGAGCTTTTACCACCGGCTGCGAGGTTCACGTATTCACTCGCATGTGTTCGGCTGCTCGTTCGAAACAGGATTGCCTGTCCGGTTCGGCGCGTCCAATTTAGATTTAGACACGAGCATCATTTCCCAGGTGAATAACGTGCGCCTCGATCTGAACCTGATCGCAGTCCTTGAAGCCATCATGCTGGAAAGAAATGTAACGCGCGCGGCCTCGAGCCTGGCGATGAGTCAACCTGCGGTCAGCAATGCCCTGCGGCGCGCCCGCAAGCTGACCAAGGACCAGCTCTTTCTCAAGACCGCGTCCGGGGTCGAACCTACTTCACGCATGGTCGCGATGTGGCCTGAACTTCATCGTTCGCTTACGGCAATCCGTGCCTCCTTCGCGCCCGACGACTTCGATCCCGCATCGGGCGCGACCAGTTTCCGGATCGCGATCACAGACAGTCTGGCGATGGAAGCGGTCAGCGCGATCGCACTGAGGTTACAGGCAGCGTCCCCACGCGCCCGCGTTTCTTTCGCCATCCATACCCATGAGGCCTCGCTGGACGCAATCGATCGCGGCACGCTCGACTGCGCGGTAGGCATGTTTGCCTCGCTGCCGAGAGAAGTGCATGTGCAAAGTCTGCGGACGGATCGCTATGTCTGCGTCATGCGCAGCGGGCACGATCTGGCCCAGGGCCTGACCCTGGACCAGTTCACCGCTGCGGCGCATGTTCTGGTGACCCCATCAGGCCTGGGGCTGGGATTGGTGGATGGCTGGCTCAGCCTGACGGGGCGCACAAGGACGATCGCTGCCGTGGTCAATCATTTTTCCGACGCGCTGAGGATCGTCTCGCGCAGTGACCTTCTCACCTGCGTGCCGCTTGGCTTTTTCAGCGGGCCCTGGCGCGCCGTCACTGATGAGCCCCGGTTGGTGGTGCGAGACCTGCCGTTCGAGACGGAGAAACTGCTCTACAAGCTGATCTG
The DNA here is from genome assembly GCF_003999085.1 of Mesorhizobium sp. M4A.F.Ca.ET.090.04.2.1. NCBI lineage: Bacteria > Pseudomonadati > Pseudomonadota > Alphaproteobacteria > Hyphomicrobiales > Phyllobacteriaceae > Mesorhizobium > Mesorhizobium sp. M4A.F.Ca.ET.090.04.2.1. The sequence continues at coordinate 716 of NZ_RZOT01000753.1, read as the reverse complement.
GCACGAACGACTGCACACCCACCCCGCCCACCAATGGTTTCGGGCACTGGTAGCAGACGTTTGCGGATCACCCTTGGGTGTCCCGCCGAGTGGAAAAGAAGCCTCCGCTGGGCAGGTGTAGCCTGCCTTGCGAAGCGGAACGACTTACGCGCGACTGTGCTCCCGGCAAACGTCTAGCCGTAGTTCAAGGGCACATAGGTGTAGACATTCTCGGCGTCGTGGCGCACGCGACCCAGGCCGGGAAACGATATGTGCGCGCCGCCGACGATGTAGCCGTTCTTTGCCGCATCCGCGAAAGCCAGCCTGTGCACGTTTTCGGCCTCCGAAGCGTCCCCATCGTACCCGATGGTGACGGAGGGATCTTTGAATTGCACGGCAGCGACATGCACGACGTCGCCCCACAGCACGACCTTCTCGCACCCGCTCTCGACCACGTACATGGTGTGCCCGGGAGTGTGCCCGTAGGCTGCCTGGGCGCGCACGCCGGGCACGAGGTCGGTGTCGCCTTCGAAGACGGCGAGCTTGCCGGCTCGCATATAGGGCGTGATCGATGCGACCGCGGCTTCAAAAAACCGCCTCGCCTCTGCCGGAGCAGCGCGCAGGCTTGCCTCGCTAAGCCAGAAGTCCGTGTCCCGTTTGTCGACACGCACGATTGCATTGGGAAAGACCCGATCGTTGCCGGCCATAAGACCACCGACATGATCCGTGTGCAGATG
>NZ_RZOT01000752.1:0-2028 GCF_003999085.1 Mesorhizobium sp. M4A.F.Ca.ET.090.04.2.1 | reverse complement strand
CAGCCAGGCAAAGCTGCCTACCGACGCGACGACATGGCTTGCCCGGCGCAGCGTCTCGAAATCAGTCAACGGCGATGCCTTCGGCGCGAAGGCGGCATCGGGAAAGCGCTGGCGCAGGCGCCGGCAATAATCATTGTCGTCATGGACCTGGCCGACGAAGACCGGCTTGCGGCCACTGTCCCGGCTAAGGGTCTCGAAGAAGGCGAACGGCATCGGGCAGTAGTTGCGGTGGGAGCCGTCGAGTATATCGCCGGCCCGCACATGGATGACGAGGAATTCGTCGCCATAGGTCGGCGCATCGACTGCACGCCCGTCGAAAAACCCGGAAACCTCCATTCGATCGTAATAGCCCAACCTCTGTGCGAAGCCCTTGAACAGGATGCTCCGCGCGCGTTTCTCACGGAACGCGGCAGCGATCGTGTCGAGATCGTAGCGATGATAGCCTTCTACCCGAAGCGCCCGGTATCTCCACACAAGAGGCGGCCGCAGCTTGGCGATGGACCATTCCGGCAGATCGGCGTTGCAGACATAGCCGCCGGGAATGCGCCCGGCCAGCACATGGCTGAACATGTACTGGAACATCCTGTTTCCCATGCCGCCAAGCGGCCGCATGACGATCGGTACACGCCGCATCGAACCCCCTTGAAGCCGGCACCGGATCGAGCCTGTCGATCGCGATCCCGGCATTGTGCGCTGGAATAATCGCGTGAGGATCGTCTGATACGCAAGCCGTGCTTGTCGTCGCGTATCGGGGCCCAGTGCAGTCTAGGGATATTTTGTCTGAACTGCGATCGCGTCCCGGGAATCGCTCTCCAGGTCCTTCGGCAGCGGCAGGCTCGAGCAGTTCAAGTGCACCTCGCGGGCGAACAGCTTTCGCTGCTTCTGCTCGTGCTCCTTGATGGCCGCCACCAGCCCCATGCTGTACGGGCCAAGCAGGACGCCGAAGCCCCAGCCGGGGTGCTCCTTTTCGCGAGCGGCGTAGTTCGAGGCATCCATGCGGGCTTTCTGGCATTCCGGCGACGCCCATTTCGGGTCCTGCTGCGAAAGCGACGTTTCATAGTCGACCGGAGAGGTCACACACCCGGCCAAAGTCGCCGCCAGCACGACAAGCACTGCAATTCTCATCCACAAGCCTTTCCTAAAGCATCGCGGAGAAACCACAGATCGCTTGCTTCCACAAGGCGCGGGCTTGGACGAGGCAGCGAGAAACAGGGTTATCGTCGTTGGTCGCCCGGCTCAGAACTTGCGGCTGAGATAAGCGAGCATCGTGATCGGGCTGGGCGCGCATTGCCGGCAGGCTGGGCGCGACATTACCGGCGGCTCGGGCCTGGAAAGATTGCGCCTCCTACGCATGACTATTCTTGTGAGATGTAACATTCAAAGGCAGTGATATATTGCCGGCTTTGGCTGACGTTTCTTCAACGGGAGACATGGCATGCTGGCAATACCGATATCCCATCCAGGAGATCAGCCCGCCGTCGGGACGATATCCTCCTCGACCGGATCCTCCCCGACTCTATCGTCCTTGACCGGCTATCCGGCCGCCGTGCTGTGCTGGCTGCTTTCGGCCGGCGTCTACATCGCGGCCAAATGGGTGGCGCCGGAAATGCCGCCCTGGGGCCTCTGCTTCTGGCGGCTTGCGCTCGCCTCAGCCATCCTGCTGCCGATCGTGCACCGCCATCACGGCGCGATGATCACGCTGCTCAAAACCCGCGCGGTGGAGATCGTCGTCGTCGGCGCGATCGGCCTGACGCTTTGCCAGGGCATGATCTACCACGGCCTCAACGACACCGACGCCACAACGGCCGGCATCATCATGGCGCTGTCGCCGGTCATGACGATGGTGCTCGCCCGTTTTGTGCTTGGCGAGCCGCTCGGGCTCTGGAAGTCGCTCGGCGCGCTGGCGGCGCTTGCCGGGATGATGGTCATCGTCGCGCACGGCAACCTGACGGCGCTGCTTCAGCTCCGGTTCAATCCCGGCGAATTGTGGATCGTCGGCAGCGCGTTCTGCTGGGGTCTCTACACCGT
>NZ_RZOT01000751.1:0-2034 GCF_003999085.1 Mesorhizobium sp. M4A.F.Ca.ET.090.04.2.1 | reverse complement strand
AGCCACAGCAGCGCCCAGTAGGACAAAACACCGAGCAACAGGCCGGCCACGACATTGCCGGTCTCCATCATCAGGCTGGTCAGCGTGTCGCGCGTTTCGAACGAGCCCTTGGCGCGGCCGGTTCGCACCAGCCAGAGCTCGATCAGGATGGCGGCGACGAAGAACGGGATGGCAAGCTTGGTGACCTCCGGGAAATTGTAATCGTCCATCACGCGGCCTCCCGGTTCCGATCATGGTCTTGCAAGGCCGCCGCCACCGCCCTGGCGTCGGCCTCGTCGGCAAAGACAAAGCGCCCGCCCTTCCAGGTGAAGTCGTTGAGCCTGATGGAGATCGACCGCGGGTCGTCTGCGGTCAGGGCCAGGATATCGCGCGGCGTGACGATGCGCGTCAGGAAGCAATCGCCGATGCTGCTGACGATGCCGGTGCGCGCCGGCCCAAGCTCGAGAAACGCCGCCCGCCGATCCGCCGTTAGACGCACCCTCGCCACCATTTCGTCCGGAAAGTCCTCGGCGAAGCGTTGAAGTGCCCGATCCGCGCCGGCAAGCATCGCGGTAGTAGTGCCGCCGGTGAAATGCACGGCCGCGACCGACAGCGCGATGCCAAACACGACAAGGACGACCAGCACGGGCAGGCTCATGGAAAGGCGTCTCCTCCGGCGGCTCACGCTTCTTCGACGCGAGTCCGACAGGCAGAACCCCTAGCACGATTGACGTTTACGTCAAAGGGGCGTCCAGCCTCGGCTGGCATGACGCAGGAGCAGCCAATGCTTGCGCAAGGTGGAAAGCTTTGCTGCACCGCCGCGCGGCGATTGCTCAGTCTTCTCCATCCTGCCGAGATAGGCACGCGTCAGCGCGAGCGGCAGGAATGCGGGGCGCAGCGAAGCCGGCAGCGCCGGGGCGCCTCGCTCGAAGGCACCGAGATGGTCTCGCGCGAGCGCGATCATCGCCGCCACTGCGCGTTGCGCGCCGGGGCCGCCCTCCCCTTTGACGAACTCTTCCGATGATGAGCCGGCCGCTGCGAGGATGTCCGCAGGCACAAAACATTGGCCACGCCTCCGGTACAGCGGCAACAGCAGCAAAAGACCGGTGATCGCTTGCGCACAACCCGCCCTCCCCGCCAGGTCGGCAAAACGCGGTGCCTCCTGGGGATCGAGCATCATCGCCGCAAGCTGGATGAGTGCCGCGGCGGTCTCGCCACAATAGCCTTCGAGATCGGTGCGCGACGGCATCGGATCATCGTAGAGGTCGAAGATGCGCGCTTCGAGCATGTTGTCGAAGGCTGTCTTCGGCAGTCGATTGGCGGAAATCGTCGCCCTCAGTGCGTCGGCGATCGGGTGACCGGTCTCCGCATCGTTCTCTGCCGCGATGACATCGCGCCACCATTGCAGCCGTACCTCGCCGGGTAACGGCTCGTGGATACGGTCGCGCACGGACGCGATCTCTGCATTGAAGGCATAGAGCGAAAACAGCGCGTCGCGCTTGTCGGCGGGCGCGTAGAGCGCGCTGAGATAACGGTCATGGTCGGAAGCGCGCACCGCATCCATGACGATGTTGGCGGTATCAGCCACGTCAGTCGACGGCAATCAGCGCCGCGGCCACGGCGCGGTCTTCGGCGAGCAGGACATTGTAGGTCCGCACCGCCGCGCCGGTCGACATCGGATCGGCGGCGATGCCGGCCTCTTTCAATGCCGCGCGCAGCGCCGTAGGCAGCGGCCGCAGATCCTTGCCGGTGCCGACCAGCACGATCTCGACCTTGCCGGCCTCGGCGAGCAGCTTGCTGAAGTCCGCCACCGTCAACGCCAGCGGATCGGCCGGCTCCCAGCCATGGATGCCGGACGGCAGGCAGAGCAGCGAGCCGCGATGCGACATATCGGCGAAGCGGAAGCCGCCATTGCCATAGGCCTCGATCGGCGCCCGGCCGGGGAAATGCGCCTCGCGGATGACGATGCCCTTGGCCACGGCCGCGGCGTCAGGTCGCCACGGCCTTGCCGTTCACCGGCTTCTCCTCGTCGGCGGCCGTGGCCAAGGGCATCGT
>NZ_RZOT01000750.1:0-2041 GCF_003999085.1 Mesorhizobium sp. M4A.F.Ca.ET.090.04.2.1 | reverse complement strand
CCCCGACCGCCGCAACAACCCCGTCGGCAGCCGATGCCGCCAAATCCCCGCTGGCCCGGCTGGGCTCGGCCTTCGTCGGCCGCCTGGTCATCATCGTCCCCTATCTCTGGCTGCTGTTCTTTTTCCTCATCCCGTTCGTCATCGTCTTCAAGATCTCGCTGTCGCAAACGGCGATCGCGATGCCGCCCTACACGCCGGTGCTTGATTTCAGCGGCGGCTGGTTCGGTTTTGTCGGACAGCTCAGAGAGCTCAGCATCGACAACTACACTTTGCTGACCAAGGATTCGCTGTACTTCAATGCTTATGTGACCAGTCTGATCATCGCCGCGATCTCGACGGTGCTGACGCTGATCGTCGGCTATCCCATCGCCTACGGCATGGCGCGCGCGCCGGCGGCGATCCGGCCGACCTTGCTGATGCTGGTCATCCTGCCATTCTGGACCTCGTTCCTGATCCGCGTCTATGCCTGGATCGGCATCCTCAAGCCGGAAGGCTTGCTCAATGAGTTCCTGCTTGGCATCGGCATCATCCACGAGCCGCTGCTCATCCTCAACACCTATAAGGCGATCTTCATCGGCATCGTCTATTCCTACCTGCCGTTCATGGTGCTGCCGCTCTATTCATCGCTGGAGAAGATGGACCATTCGCTGATCGAGGCCGCCAAGGACCTTGGCTGTCCGCCGATCAGCGCCTTCTGGAAAATCACCTTCCCGCTGTCGCTGCCGGGCGTCATCGCCGGCTGCCTGCTGGTGTTCATCCCGGCAGTCGGCGAGTTCGTCATTCCCGACCTGCTCGGCGGCTCGCAGACACTGATGATCGGCAAGACCTTGTGGAGCGAGTTCTTCGGCAACCGCGACTGGCCGCTGTCGTCGGCGGTTGCCGTCATCCTGCTGCTGCTGCTGATCGTTCCGATCATGCTCTTCCAGCGGGCCCAGGCGCGCGCGCAGGAGCAGGGCAGATGAACACCACCTGGAGCCGCTTCAACATCACCTCGGTCGTGCTCGGCTTTGCCTTCCTCTATCTGCCGATCGTGCTGCTCATCGTCTTCTCCTTCAACGAGTCGAAGCTGGTCACCGTCTGGGGCGGCTTCTCGACCAAATGGTACGTCTCGCTGTTCCACAACCAGGGCCTGATGGACGCGACCTGGGTGACGGCGCGCGTCGGCGTCATTTCGGCCACCGTCGCCACCGTGCTTGGCACGCTCGCCGCCCTCACTTTGACGCGCTACACACGCTTCCGGGGACGCATCCTGTTTTCCGGCATGGTCTTTGCGCCGCTTGTCATGCCGGAAGTCATCACCGGCCTGTCGCTGCTCCTGCTCTTCGTCGCCGTCGGCCTCGACCGCGGCTTCCTTACCGTCACGCTCGCCCACATTACCTTCACCATGTGCTTCGTGGCCGTCGTCGTGCAGTCGCGCCTGGTCTCGTTCGACCGCTCCCTGGAGGAGGCGGCGATGGATCTCGGCGCGCCGCCGGTGAAAACCTTCTTCCACATCACTCTGCCGGTGATCCTGCCGGCGATCGTCTCCGGCTGGATGCTGGCCTTCACGCTGTCGCTCGATGATTTGGTCATCGCCTCCTTCACCTCGGGGCCGGGCGCCACGACGCTGCCGATGAAGATCTACAGCCAGGTTCGCCTTGGCGTGACGCCGGAAATCAACGCCGCCTGCACCATCCTGATCGCGGTCGTCGCCGTTGGCGTCATCATCGCCTCGGTCGCCAACAAGCGCCGCGAGGTCCAGCGCCAGCGCGACGAGCAGGCCGCGCAGCGAGGCTAGGGCAGGCAAGCGCGAAATTATTCGCCGGAAACGCCGCGGCTGATCGGCGAGATGAACGGCGTGCTCCAGGTGCCGCCGACGAAGAAGGTCGACTGCTTGGGCGGCGCCGGCTGGCCATTCGCCTGCGCGGCCGGCGGGTCCGGCTGGACGATGCCGCCGGACAGCGCCAGCCCGCGTCCGGCATAGGAGGCGATGCCGGACAGCCAGATCTTGGATTTCGCCGAATTGGCTTCGGCCTTGTCGAGTCGCGCCACACCCTTGGAG
>NZ_RZOT01000074.1:0-14769 GCF_003999085.1 Mesorhizobium sp. M4A.F.Ca.ET.090.04.2.1 | reverse complement strand
GGGGGGGAAGGCGGTTGTCTTGGGCGGCGGCAAGAGTTCCGGCTCGCCGGCGGCCGGCGTCTCGGCCGGCGCGTTGCCGGCCTTGTAATTCTGGTACGCCTTGTAGGCGAGACCGCCGATCGCGGCCAGCCCACCGAGCTTGATGGCGGTGCCCGTCACCTGCCGGCCGGTGCCTGTTCCAAGCAGAACCGCGGCCAGCGCGCCGGCGGCGAGCGGATTGTCCTTGGCCATCTGCACGGCCTGACCTGCCTTGTCGCGGACGGTGCCGCCGGTGCCGGGAACCTGCGAGCCGAGCAGATCGTCGAGAAGCTTCTTGGGGTCGAACATCAATGCCTCCAGAATTGGCCCGCGCCGAACATGGACGAGCAGGTTTGGACGTCGCAGACGTAGGTCCCGCATGTCGACATTACAATGACGGGCCAGCGCTTTGATGCGGCTAATGGGGCGCTAGCTCCCGATATGCGGACCCTTGCCTCGCGCGGCGGCCAGTTCGACCTGCCGCTGGCGTTCGGCGTAGCGGGCGCGATCCTCGTCGGAGCGGACCTCGTGGCAATGCGGGCAGGAGATGCCGGGGGCATAGCGCGGCGACAGCCGGTCCTCGACCGTCAGCGGATGCCGGCAGGCGCGGCAGAGCTCCGCCTCGCCCTCGGCAAGGCCATGCGACACCGACACGCGTTCGTCGAAGACGAAGCATTCGCCTTGCCACAGGCTCGCTTCGGCCGGCACCTGCTCCAGATATTTGAGGATGCCGCCCTTCAGGTGGAACACAGCCTCGAAGCCGAGCGATTTCACATAGGCCGTCGCCTTCTCGCAGCGTATGCCGCCGGTGCAGAACATCGCCACCTTGCGCCCTTCGAGTTGGTCGCGATGCCGCTCGACCCAGGCCGGGAATTCGCGAAAGCTCGCGGTCGCCGGATCGACCGCGCCCTTGAAGGTGCCGATTGACACCTCATAGGCATTGCGCGTGTCGATGACGATGGTGTTCTCGTCCGAGATCAGCGTGTTCCAGTCGGCCGGCGCGACATAGGTGCCGGCGCTGCTTGCCGGATCGAGGTCCTCGACGCCCATGGTGACGATCTCGCGCTTCAGCCGCACCTTCATGCGGTGGAACGGCATCTCGGCGGCGGCGCTGTATCTGACCTCGAGGCCGGCCAGGCCTTCGATGAAGTTCAGATGGTCGATCAGCGCGGCGATGTCGGCCTCGCTGCCGGCAACGGTGCCGTTGATGCCCTCATGTGCAAGCAGCAGCGTGCCCTTGATGCCGCGCCCGCAGCAGAAGGCTGCGAGCGGCGCGCGCAGCGCCTCGAAGCCGTCGAGCCGGGCAAATTTGTACAGCGCGGCGACGCGCACAGAATTGGTTCGGGTGGAAATTGTCATCGCCATGCCACTAAACCGTGGTGAAAGCCGATTCAAGGCGGAGCGGACCAGCCGCCTTCCGGGAAAGCGGCTGACACTCGTCGCCGGTGCGTGACATCGCGACACGCCTCGTTTCGTGGACTCGGGATACCCCTTCTGCTAATCGGTTGAAATCGATCGATACCGGAGAGAGCAAGCGAATGCCCAGCAAGACCGAGAAGCTCCTGTCGCTCCTCAATGGCCAGCCGGTCATCCCGGTGCTCAAGATCGCCAATGTCGCCGACGCGGTACCGCTTGCCCGCGCGCTCGCCCGCGGCGGCCTGCCGGCGATCGAGATCACGCTCAGGACCGCCGATGCGCTGGAAGCGATCCGGCGCGTCGCCGGCGAGGTCGAGGACGCCATCGTCGGCGCCGGCACCATCCTCGACGCCGGGCAGTTCGATGAAGCAGCCCGCGCCGGCTCGAGATTCATCGTCAGCCCCGGCATCACCAGCCAGCTCCTGGCCGCGGCCAGTGACAGCGATGTGCCGCTGCTGCCCGGCGCCATCACGCCCGGCGAGATCATGGCCGCCCGCGAGGCCGGCTTGCGCTTCCTGAAATTCTTCCCTGCCGAGCAGTCCGGCGGCATTGCCTCGCTGAAGGCCTTCGCCTCACCGCTCGCTGACGTGAAGTTCTGCCCGACCGGCGGCATCAGTGCCAGGAACGCCGCCGACTATCTTGCTCTGCCCAACGTCATCTGCGTCGGCGGATCCTGGGTGGCGCCCGACGACATGGTCAAGGCCGGCAAGTGGGACGAGATCGAAGCCCTGGCGCGCGCGGCGAGCCAGCTCACGAAGTAGCGTCCTGGACACGAAAAGCCCGGCCGGCTCGAGCCGACCGGACCAGTTGCTGGAATGCAATCAGCTGCAGAGCTTCTCGACGACCTTCTTGTGGTGAACCCAATGCTTGACGTGATCCGCAGGCCCGAGCCCATTGCTGACAGGTCGGCAAGCGCTGGTTCCCGCTCATGGATTCGAACCACGATTCACGCCTTCAAAGGGCGCTGTCCTACCATTAGACGAAGCGGGAGAGCAGGCGCTTGTCGTTAGCATCCCGGCACGGTCGAAGCCAGAGCCGAGCGGACGGTTCCGCGGGCGTTGCCCGCCAAAAAGCAAAAAGCCGCGCGGGTCGCCCGGCGCGGCTTTTGCGATTGTCTGGCCTGTCGCCTACTTGGTCTGGAAACGGGCGACCGAGAGGAACTTCACGGCGTTGCCGGTGAACCGGTTGGCATCCGCCAACTGGTTGTCGGCCTGGAAGCCTGCCGTATAGACCTCGCTCGGCGGCGTATGCACGATGTTGTAGGCATAGCGCGGCGCCGTCGTCGCGCTGGAGACCGTGGCGACGTATTCGCCGCTGTTCAGTGCCCAGCGCGCGGCCTGCGGCGCGGCGGCAACCACCATTGCCTTCGGCCCGGGCTTGAGGTCGCGGGCGCTGGCCCTGGCTTCCTTGCGCGTCGTCTTCACGCCGGCACCGATTGCCAGCGCCGGATCGGAACCGGCCGGGCGGCTGGCGATGGCGTCGCGCGGGGAGGCCGCATCGACGCCGGACGGATCGTTGAATGCCGAGCGCGGCTCGAGCGAGGCGACCTGATAGTCGCCACTGGCGACACTGGCCTCGGTCGTGGCGTTGGCCTCGTCGAGAACGGCCTTGACTTCATCCGGCTTGACTTCATCCGGCTTGACTTCGTCCGCCTTGGCCTCATCCGGACGCGCGCTGGGCAGGACCGAGAACGCATCGGTCGCGGTCTTGTTGTGCTGGGCGGTGTCGGCCAGCGCCAGCAGCACGCTCTTGTCCTGCGCCGCGAGATCGGCCGGAAGCGAACGGTCGGGTCGCCAGGTCGGCAGCGGAACGTTGTTGTTGACCGCCGCCTGCGCTGGATCGGCATCGGCGCCGGCCGGATTGGCCATGCCGAAGGGCACGTTGACCGGCGCATGCGCCGTCGCCACCGACTGCTCGGTGGTCGCCGAGGCGTCGGCCACGCCGAATGGCACGTTCTCAGGCGTCTGCTGGCCGACATCGGTCTTCGGTCGCGGCGCGAAGTCCGGCAGCGGGACCTCCTTTGGCGGCAGCGCCGCGATGATCGTCTCCGGCGTGTCCTGCTCAGGTTCCGAATCGGCCGAATTGTCGTCGGCGATCTGTGGAATGTTGGCGCGCTGCGCGTCCTGGGGTGACACGATCGCGATGCCAGGCGGGTTGCTGCGCTTGGCGGCCGCCGCCGGCTTCACGCTCTTCGGCTTGGGCGCAGGCGCGGCAGTCGCGACATCGGCGCTGTCGTCGGCCTCGTCATCGCCGCCGCCAAACCAGGCAGCAAGCAGCCCGCCGGACCGCTTGGTCGAACCGCCGGCGCTGGCCAGTTCAATGTTGGGGGTACCGGCGCCCTTGCGGGCTTTGTAGGCGGCCAAAGCCTGTTCATAGCCCGGCAGCGGCCTGCCGTCGCTCGGAACGTGCAGGGTCTTGCCGTTCGGGAACACCCCGACCAGTTCCTGGCGGCTGATGCCAGGCCAGTGGCGCACATTGCCGACATCCATATGCACGAACGGTGAGCCCGACGAGGGATAGTAGCCGACGCCGCCGCCCTGCATCTTGAGACCGATGTTGCGCAGCTTCTTCAGCGGCACGCCGGGGATATAGAAGTCCATCGCCTTGCCGAGCATATGCTGGCTCTTCTCGGCGACACCCCGGCTGCGGCTGCGCAGCATCGAGTTTGTCGCCGGCGAGCGGTAGCCGCAGACGACCTGGATGTAGTCGGTGGCGCCGCTCTGCCGGTAGGCCTCCCAGACGAGGTCGAGCAGCCGCGGATCCATCTTGGTCGGTTCGTTGCGGCGCCAGTCGCGCAGGATGATGTTGATCTTGCGCAGGCCCTCGGGATCGTAGCGCCCATTGCGCTTGTAGACGATCTCGGCCTTTTCGTGCGTGTGGAGATGATAGAGCTTCAGCGAACGAACTTCGGCGCTGGCGCCGGTCGCGGCAAGGAAACCAAGCGCAAAAACCACCGCTGCCAGCCATCTCGGCCAGACGCTCATGTGATAATGCCGCCCGTCTGTATGTCGTTCGACTTGGTTCAAATCAAATGGCCTTGCAGGCTGCCGTTTGTCCCCGGATTTGCCCAAACGGATGTGTTGTTCTCACATCCGAATATCGATCCTAATGGTTAATCATCGCTTATTGAAGCCGAAATGCGGTAACACCGTGGCGATATCCCGTCAAAAATATTGCACTGCGTTTCTTGGTAAATTGCTGGTTTAGATCATTTTTCCGCCTTTGGCCGAAACACGATCTGTTACCGCCGGCCTTAATTGCGTGATCGCAGCCATAATCGAGTCGTTGCGGCGCCGCCGGCGCCGCGATCAATGCCGAGCGGGCCCGCACCAGGGGACGGAACTGGTCCGGAGCTTGCGAAAAGGGCTCGGCGGGTCAGGAAGCAAGGCGCTCGATGCGGCCGCTTTCCGGGTCGATGCCGTATTCCTTGAGCTTCCTGTAGAGGGTCGAACGGCCGATGCCGAGACGGCGCGCGACCTCGCTCATCTGGCCATTGTAATGGTCGATGGCGAGCTTGATCATTTCCAGTTCGACTTCGGCCAGCGCGCGCACATTGCCGCGCTCGTCCAGTGCCCGCAACGTCCCGAAGCGCGGCTGCAGCCTTGCCGGCGGATCGGGCTCGGCCACGACCACCCCCGGCTCGCCGGCCACGTCGTCGTCACCGCTCAGCTCAGGCGCTGGCGCGCCAATTTCGACATCGAGCTTGACGGTGCCTTCCAGCTGCGCGCGGATCTGCGGAAACTCCTCTTCCGTCAGCAGCTCGCTTTCGGCCAGCACGGAAGCCCTGAAGACGGCGTTCTCCAACTGCCTGATGTTGCCCGGCCAGTCATAGGCCTGCAGCATGGCGAGCGCCCTGGCCGAGATGCCTTGCGGACGGTGACGGGGATCGGCAGGCGCCACCTTCTCCATGAAATGCCTGACCAGATAGGGAATGTCGTCGCGGCGGTCGCGCAGCGGCGGCACGAAGATCGGATAGACGTTAAGACGGTAGAACAGATCCTGGCGGAAACGGCCGTCCTTGACCTGCTGCAGGAGATTGCGGTGCGTCGCCGAGATCAGCCTGATGTCGACCTTGACCGTCGAACGGCCTCCGACCGGATCGACCTCGCCCTCTTGCACCGCGCGCAACAGCTTGACCTGGACGTCGAGCGGCAGGTCGCCGATCTCGTCGAGGAACAGCGTGCCCGAATGCGCCTCGACGAATTTGCCGGTGTGCTTGTCGGTGGCGCCGGTGAACGAGCCCTTCTCGTGGCCGAACAGGATCGATTCGACGAGGTTGTCGGGGATGGCGCCGCAATTGACGGTGACGAACGGTTTCGAGCGGCGGTCGCCGCTGCCCTGGATGGCGCGCGCCACCAGCTCCTTGCCGACGCCCGATTCGCCCTCGATCAGGATCGGGATGTTGGACGCCGCCGCCTTCTGGCCGAGCCGGATCACCCGGTCCATCGCCGGGCTGTGCGTGATCAGGTCCTTGAAGGTCAGGTGGCCGCCGCGCCGCCTGGACGTGCGCTTCATCTCGTCTTCGACCGCCTCGACCTTCAGCGCGTTGGAGATCGCCGTCTGCAGCCTGTCGGGCGAGGCCGGCTTGACGACGAAATCGAAGGCGCCGTGGCGCATCGCCGATACGACGGTCTCGATGCCGCCCTGCGCGGTCTGCACGATGACCGGAACGTGGATACCGCGCTCGCGCATCGCCTTCAAGACGCCGATGCCGTCGAGCCCAGGCATGACGAGGTCGAGGATCATCACCGACACGTCGCGCGCATTGGGTCCGTCGAGAACGCCAAGTCCCGCCTCGCCGCCATCGGCCACGATCGCCCCGTGGCCGAATTTCGTCACCGCCGCCTCGAGCAGCCTGCGCTGCACGGGATCGTCATCGACTATGAGTATGGAACCTGTCATGACTGTGTAATTGCCCGGCCCGAGAAATCCCCGTGGATCATCTTGGCACAGGGTTCTAAATAAGGTTTCAAAAAACCCGGTGAACGAATTCCTTAGGATTTGACCGGCCTCTGCTTTCTCCCTTGTTCTGGAAGGTATTTTTGATGCGCATGATTCCTGATCGGCGGCTTTCGGCGACTGCGTCCGGTCACGGCGCCGCGGAGCTTGGCGACCTGCCGGAATGGAACCTCGCCGATCTCTATTCCGGCATGGAAGCGCCCGAGCTGAAGCGCGACATTGCCAGGGCCGCGCAGGATGCTGTTGGCTTCGAGACCCGCTGGAAGGGCACGCTTGCCGCCGAGGCCGAGCGCGGCGTCGCCGGCCGTCTGGGCGAAGCCTTGCAGGCCTATGAGGCGCTGGAGGAGCTGATCGGCCGCATCGTCTCCTATGCCGGGCTGATCTACGCCGGCAACACCGCCGATCCGCAGCGCGCCAAGCTCTATGGCGACATCCAGGAAAAGATGACGGACGCCAGCGCGCATCTCCTGTTTTTCGCGCTGGAGCTCAACCTGATCGACGACGCCGTGATCGAAAGCGCGCTCGCCGCCGACCCAACCTTTGGCCACTACCGGCCCTGGGTGCTCGACCTCAGGAAGGACAAGCCCTACCAGCTCGAGGATAGGGTCGAGCAGCTTTTCCACGAAAAGTCGATCACCGGGCGCGGCGCCTGGAACCGGCTGTTCGACGAGACGATGACCGATCTGCGCTTCGACCTCGGCGGCGAGGAGCTGGCGTTGGAGCCGGCGCTGAACCGCCTGCAGGACGCCGATGGCGAAGTGCGCCGCCAGGCGTCAGAGGCGCTGGCCGCGACCTTCCGCAAGAATCTGCGCACCTTCACGCTGATCACCAACACGCTGGCCAAGGACAAGGAGATTTCCGACCGCTGGCGTGGCTTCGAGGACATCGCCGATTCACGGCACCTCGCCAACCGCGTCGAGCGCGGCGTGGTCGACGCGCTGGCGGCCGCCGTGCGCGAGGCCTATCCGCGCCTGTCGCACCGCTACTATGCGATGAAGGCGCGCTGGCTCGGCATGGCGGTGATGAACCACTGGGACCGCAACGCGCCCTTGCCGGAGACCCCGCAGGCGATCATCCGCTGGAACGACGCCAGGGACACGGTGCTGTCGGCCTATCAGCGCTTTTCGCCCGACATGGCCGAAATCGCCCGCACCTTCTTCGACCGCAACTGGATCGACGCGCCGGTCAGGCCCGGCAAGTCGCCCGGCGCCTTCGCCCATCCGACGGTGCCGTCGGCGCATCCCTATGTGCTGCTCAATTATATGGGCAAGCCGCGCGATGTGATGACGCTGGCGCATGAGCTCGGCCATGGCGTCCACCAGGTGCTGGCCGGAGGCCAGGGCGCGCTGATGGCCTCGACGCCGCTGACGCTCGCCGAGACGGCCTCCGTCTTCGGCGAGATGCTGACCTTCCGCTCGCTGCTCGACCAGACCACCGACCGGCGCGAGCGCAAGGCCATGCTCGCCCAGAAGGTCGAGGACATGATCAACACGGTGGTGCGCCAGATCGCCTTCTACGAGTTCGAGCGCAAGGTGCATGCCGAGCGCAAGAACGGCGAGTTGACCTCCGACAGGCTCGGCCAGTTCTGGCTCGAGGTGCAGGCCGAAAGCCTGGGGCCGGCGATCCGGCTGCGCGACGGCTATGAAGTGTTCTGGACCTATATCCCACACTTCATCCATTCGCCCTTCTACGTTTATGCCTATGCCTTCGGCGATTGCCTGGTGAACTCGCTCTACGCGGTCTATCAGAATGCCGAGCGCGGCTTTCAGGAGAAGTATTTCGAGATGCTGCGCGCCGGCGGCACCAAGCATCATTCCGAGCTGCTGGCTCCGTTCGGTCTTGATGCCACCAACCCCGCCTTCTGGCAGATCGGGCTTGGCGTGATCGGCGGCCTGATCGACGAGCTGGAAGCGCTGGATAAGTGACGCGCGACTTCGACCTCGGTCCGCGCCAGAATAGTTTAGCCGGAACACATGTTGGGATGGGCTCTACTCTTGGCATAAATATCTGTTCTTGAAGAACTCTCCGGGAATTTTTTCCGTTAGCTTTCCGCAAGTCATATGGTAGCGTCCCGCCTCAAGCTCAGCCGGACGCAAAGCCCAGGCCAGGGGACGAGCTTCGGCCGGTGGCGACATTTGGCGAATGCGATGCGGCCGTTGGCCATGGGCGAAGAGCCGAGCGCCGACAGCTCTGTTGAAGCCAGCTGTTCCGCAAGCGCGGAACCATTGAATGGTCCTTTCGCCGAGGTCGTCATTCCAGGCCGCGGCGGATGGATCGGACTGGAGAGAGGGAATGAGCACTTTTTTCTACGTTCTCCTGGCGTTCATTGTGGGTGTGTCGGTTGGCTGGTTCATCTGGGGTCGGCTGCGCGGCGAGCTCGACAGCCTGCGCGGTGATCTGGACCGCACGCGCGGCGAGCGCGACAGGCTCCGCGCTGATACCGACAGGCTGACCGCCGAGCTCGAAGCATGCGGCCACACACGTGCCGACCTCGAACGCCGGCTGCGCGAGGCGCCGGCCGCATCCGGCGCGGCAAAGGCCTCCGCTCCCGCGCCGGCGGCGCTCGTCTCGACACCCGCACCGGCCAAATCGGCTTCTGCCAAGCCTGCCGCTGCCAAGCCTGCCGCTGCCAAGCCTGCCGCTGCCAAGCCTGCCGCCGCCAAGTCGCCCGCCGCCAAGCCTGCCGCCGCCAAGTCGCCCGCCGCCAAGCCTGCCGCCGCCAAGCCTGCCGCGGCAAAGCCGGCATCGGCCAAGCCAGCGGCAACCAGGTCGGCCGCCGCGCCGAAGCCGGCCGCGCCCAAAGCAGCGGCGCCCAAGGCTGCAGCGAAGAAGGCCGCACCGGCTTCGACCAAGGCGGCGACGGGCAAGGCCGATAATCTGCGCCGCCTCATCGGCATCGGCCCGGTCAACGAAAAGCTGCTCAAGGGCCTTGGGGTTACAAGCTATGCCCAGATTGCCGCCTGGACAGCAGCCGACGTCAAGCGGATCGAGGACGTGCTGAACTTCGATGGTCGTATCGCGCGCGAGCAATGGATCGAGCAGGCGAAGTTGCTCGCCGCCGGCGATGAGAAGGAATTCGCCCGCCGCTTCCCGACCGCGGGAACCGCCAGCAACACCTGATCCCGCTTCGCCTTCGGGCATGTGACAGCGCCGGTGCCAGTCCTGGGCACCGCCGCCTTCCTTTGCTCCAGCCGCCTTTGCGTCCCAGGACGCCGCTCCCTCGATTGCGCGCCACCAAGACCCCATATAGAGCGATCGCTGGCGCCACCGACCGAACACCCGAGCAATGTCCCTGCCCTCCGCTATTTTCCGCAACGACGAGAGCGGCCGCCAGTTGGTCTTCGACCAACCGGCCGAGATCATCGTGGCGCGCGACGCGGACGATTTCCTGCCGGCGCTCGAAGCCGCGCAGGCGGCAGCCGACGCCGGCAAATGGCTGGCAGGATACCTCTCCTACGAGGCTGGCTACCTGCTCGAGCCAAAACTGGTGCCATTGCTTCCTGAGGGTCGGCGCGCGCCGCTGGTGTGCTTCGGCGTCTTCGATGCTCCCGTCGAGCAGGCGGTGCCACGCCGCGCCGGTCCGGCGACCAACGGCCCGATCTTCGACGCCCGGGCGGCCTGGTCGGCGCAGGACTATGCGAAGCGCTTTGCGCGGTTGCACGACCACATCCGCAGGGGTGACTGCTACCAGGGCAATCTGACCTTCCCCGTGCGCGCGCAGTGGTCCGGCGATCCGCTCGCCGCCTTCGACTCGCTCACCGAACGCCAGCCGGTGAAATACGGCGCGCTGATTTCGCTCGGCGATCCGGTGGTGCTCTCGCGATCGCCCGAGCTCTTCTTCGAGATCGACGCCGAAGGGATGATCGAGACGCATCCGATGAAGGGCACGGCGCCGCGCGGCGCGACCAGGGCCGAGGACGCGCGGCTGAAATCGTTCCTGCGCAAGGACGAGAAGAACCAGGCCGAGAACCGCATGATCGTCGACCTGCTGCGCAACGACATCTCGCTGATCAGCGAGGTTGGCACACTGGAGGTGCCGGAACTGTTCCGCATAGAGACCTATCCGACCGTGCACCAGATGGTGAGCCGCGTGCGGGCCCGGCTGTTGCCGGACGTCGGCATCCGCCGCATCCTCGCGGCGCTGTTCCCCTGCGGCTCGATCACCGGCGCGCCGAAAATCCGCGCCATGGAGATACTGCACGATCTCGAGGGCACACCGCGCGACGTCTATTGCGGCGCCATCGGCTGGATCGCACCCGGCGGCACAATGCGCTTTTCCGTGGCGATCCGCACCATTTCGCTCTTTTCCAGCGGCGAGGCCGTCTACAATGTCGGCGGCGGCGTCGTCTTCGATTCCACCGCCGAGGAGGAGTATCAGGAGTGTCTCTTGAAAGCCCGCTTCGCGACAGGGACCGTGCCGATTTCGAGCTGATCGAGACCATGCGTTGGGAGCCGGGCCCCGGCTTCCTGCGCTTCGATCGTCACCTTGCGCGGCTCTATGCTTCGGCGGCCGAGCTGGGCTTTGCCTGTGAACCGCAACGGGTCGGCGAAGTGCTGACGGACACGGTTGGCCGGCAAACGATCGCCTTGCGCACCCGTCTGGTCCTGGCGCGCAATGGCGAGGTGACGGCTGCCGCGCAGCGCTATGAGCCGCTCGCCGCCGACAAGGTCTGGCGCCTGCAACTGGCGCGGGTCCGGCTCGATTCCGGCGACACTTTGCTTCGCCACAAGACCAGCCGCCGCGACACCTACCAGCGGGCGCGCGCCGAATATCTCGCCAGCCGCGCGGACGAGGTGCTGCTCGCCAACGAACGCGGCGAACTCTGCGAGGGTACGATCACCAATCTCTTCGCCGATTTCGGCGACGGCGTGCTGGCAACGCCCCGGCTCGACTGCGGTCTCTTGCCTGGCGTATTGCGCGGCGAGCTTCTGGATGAAGGCCGCGCCCGCGAAGCGATCTACACCCTAGACGATCTGAAGTCGGCGAAGGCGATCTTCGTCGGCAATTCGCTGCGCGGCCTTATCCCCGCACGGTTGGCCTGACGCAGGTCTGGAGAGAATGATGTTCGTCGTGTCGCTGAACTACAAGGTGCCGCTTACCGAGATCGATCGGCTGCAAGCTGCACATGTCGAGTGGCTGAAAGCATGCTATGCGGAGGGTATCTTCGTCATCTCCGGTCCAAAGCGGCCAAGAACCGGCGGCATCATCATAGCGCGCGGCCCGCGCGACGTGTTGGACGCCAAGCTGGCCGCCGATCCCTTCGCCCAAGCCGGCGCCGCCGACTATGACATCACTGAATTCACGGCGAGAATGACCGCCGCTCAACTCGACGCGTTCAAGGAAGCATGAACGGGCCCGCCCATACGCCCTATGACGGTTCGTCGAAACCCTTCACCATCGGGCTGAAGCCGCTCGGCCTCGACGAGTGGATCGATGTCGACGAATGTCTCTTGCCTCATCTCGCCGAGAAGCGCCGGCTCTACGCGGAGATTCCCGAAAAGGTCTTCGTCGAGGAGGATGGCACACGCGAGGCCCAGCGAGAGGTGCTCGATCTCCTCGCAGCCTATCTCGCGGCGAAACACCCCGGGACCCATCGCGATGGCGGCTCCGGCGCCGCCGTGATCGGCGACGAGAACGGTGGCGGACCGACTGCGGCCCTGCGCGCGGCGCCGCTCGTTCAGGCATCCCTGCTCGTCCAGGAGGATCTGATCCTGATGCGCCGGGATGAAAGCGGCTGGCGCCTGGCCGCCGGCTCGCTCTGCTTTCCTTCGTCCTGGTCGCTCCTGGAAAAATTCGGCAAGCCGCTGCAGCAGATCCATGCGCCGGTGCCGGGGTTCGGGCCCGGCACGCGTCCGGCAGAATTGATCAACCGCATGTTCGACGGTCTTCAGGGTCAGGCGGTGGAGCGCTACAACTGGTCGATCCAGGCCGGCGACGCCCTCTACCATCCGCTCTCCAACCTCCAGCGCATCGACCGCGCCACCAACCGCCCCACACGCTTCGCCGACGGCGATATCGACGCCCATGCCTTCATCCGCGTCGAGCGCCAGACGTTGCGCAAACTGCCCGTCTCGCGCGACATCCTGTTCACCATCCGCATCCATCTCGACCCGCTCAAGGTGCTGGCACGCCATCCCGACAGGGCGACGCTCGCGGCATCCTTCGCCGCACATCTGGAGGCGCTCGACGAGGCCCAGCTCGACTACAAGGGACTGACCGCCGACCGCGACCGGCTGGTCGCCTTCCTCGCCGACATGGCCACGGCAGCTTAACCACGCCATCAGGCGAGCCGGACCAGTGGTTGGCGCTTTTCACTGGTTTATGACAATGATCTGTGGTGTAGCGCTTGGCCGTCCGGCAGAAACGCCCGGCTTTTGCCCTGTTTAACGGAGTGTCTGAAAAAATGGCGAATGAAAACTGGCCCGTTTACGGTGAAATCACCGGTCCCGTCGTGATGATCGGCTTCGGCTCGATCGGACGGGGAACGCTGCCGCTGATCGAACGCCATTTCAAGTTCGACAAATCGCGCATGACGGTCATCGACCCGCGCGATAGCGACCGCAAGCTGCTCGACGAGCGCGGCATCACCTTCATGCAGGAAGCCGTGACAAAGAAGAACTACAAGAAGCTGCTGACGCCGCTTCTGACCAATGGCGGCGGCCAGGGCTTCTGCGTCAACCTGTCGGTCGACACCTCCTCGCTCGAACTGATGAAACTCTGCCGCAAGCTCGGCGTGCTCTATGTCGACACGGTGGTCGAGCCCTGGCTCGGCTTCTACTTCGACGACAAGGCGGATAACGCCGCGCGCACCAACTACGCGCTGCGCGAAAGCGTGCGCGAGGAAATCGCCAGGAACCCCGGCGGCAGCACCGCGATCTCCTGCTGCGGCGCCAATCCGGGCATGGTCTCGTGGTTCGTCAAGCAGGCGCTGGTCCACCTCGCCACCGATCTTGGGCTGGAGTTTGCCGAGCCGGCCGCGAGTGACCGCGAGGGCTGGGCGAAACTGATGAAGAAGGCCGGCGTCAAGGGCATTCACATTGCCGAGCGCGACACGCAGCGCACCAAGAAGCCGAAGCCGATGGACGTGTTCTGGAACACCTGGTCGGTCGAAGGCTTCGTCTCCGAGGGCATGCAGCCTGCCGAACTCGGCTGGGGCACGCATGAGACCTGGATGCCGAAGAACGCCAGGAAGCACAAGAACGGCTCGCAGGCGGCGATCTATCTGGAGCAGGCCGGCGCCAACACCCGCGTGCGCTCGTGGTGCCCGACGCCCGGCGCGCAATATGGCTTCCTGGTGACCCACAACGAAGCGATCTCGATCTCCGACTTCTTCACCTTGCGCGGCAAGAAGGGTAAGGTCCACTACCGCCCGACCTGCCACTATGCCTACCATCCGTGCAATGACGCGGTGCTGTCGCTGCACGAGATGTTCGGCGCGGCTGGCAAGGCGCAACCTGTCCATCACGTGCTTGACGAGAACGAGTTGGTCGACGGTATCGACGAGCTCGGGGTGCTGCTCTACGGCCACGACAAGAACGCCTACTGGTACGGTTCGCAGCTGTCGCTGGCCGAGGCGCGTAAGCTCGCTCCCTACCAGAACGCCACCGGCCTGCAGGTCACCTCGGCGGTGCTTGCCGGCATGGTCTGGGCGCTGGAAAACCCGCAAGCCGGCATCGTCGAGGCCGACGAGATGGACTACAAGCGCTGCCTGGAAGTGCAGTTCCCCTATCTCGGGCCGGTCAAGGGCTATTATACCGACTGGACTCCGCTCGATCACCGGCCGGGGCTTTTCCTCGAGGATCTCGACAAGAACGACCCGTGGCAATTCCGCAACATCCTGGTGCGATAGCGGGTTGCAGCGCGCGCGCTCCTTCGGACCTGCAAGAGGGCTTTAAGCCATTGAAATTGCGTGCATCACGCCTTCCGAAGATCGATCTTCGATTTTCGGGCCGATGCGGCGCCGGCATGCCGCGATGCCTTGCAATCGCCCGGAAATCGGGCGATTGAAGGGGTGCGGCCTGGAGCGACGTGCATCCATTGGAAAGTACGCTCCAGCACTTTGATGTACGCCTCGTGCCTTCCGAAAATCGAAAGCGGTTTTCCGGCCGATGCGAGAGGAGAGGATTTCAAATGACCATTGCGCGCAAATTGCTTTCGGCAGTTGCGGCGGCAAGTCTGCTCGCCGCTTCTGCCTGCACCACCGTCGGCCCTTCCGAGCCACCGATCGCAGCCGGACCGAAAGGCGTCGAGGGTTCCTGGATCGACGCCAAGGGCACCGGCCTGTCGAGCTTCACCGCCGGCACCTTCACCACCGTCGCCACGGACACCGGCCAGAAGCTCGCCGAAGGCAGCTACACCATGACCGGGGCGACTTC
>NZ_RZOT01000749.1:0-2043 GCF_003999085.1 Mesorhizobium sp. M4A.F.Ca.ET.090.04.2.1 | reverse complement strand
TCGTCGCCACCGCATGCGGATATTCCGAGCGGATGTAGACGAAGCCCTTGGTCGCGCCGGTGGCGATGCCGGCGATCGCCATGCCCTCGATCAGCACGAAGGGATCGCCCTCCATGATCATGCGGTCGGCGAAGGTGGCGCTGTCGCCCTCGTCGGCGTTGCAGACGATGTATTTGCGGTCCGAAGCGGTATCGAGCACCGTCTTCCACTTGATGCCGGTCGGGAAGCCGGCGCCGCCGCGGCCGCGCAGCCCGGATTCGGTGACCTGCTTGACGATGTCCGCGGGCGCCATGGCGACGGCGTTGTGCAGGCCCTTCAGCCCGCCATGCGCCTTGTAATTGTCGAGCGAGAGCGGATCGATGACGCCGCAGCGCGCGAAGGTCAGCCGCGTCTGCTTGGCGAGGAAGGGGATCTTGTCCGGCGCGCCCAGCCAGCGCTTGTGGGGCGCGCCCTTGAGGAAGCCGCTATCGAACAGGCTCTTGACGTCGGAAGGCTTGACCGGCCCGTAGGCGACGCGGCCCTCGGCCGTCGCAACCTCGACCATCGGCTCCAGGAAATAGGCGCCGCGCGAGCCGTTGCGCACGATCTTGGCCTCGACGCCGCGCTCGGCCAATTCCTTCTCGATCGCCTTGGCGACCTTTTCGGCGCCGAGCGCCAGCGCGCCGGAATCTCCGGGGATATAGATGCGCGGGATCATGAGCGTACCTCCGCGACGATCTCTTCGATCTTCTCGTCATCGAGCCGCCCGATCACCTGGCCGTCCAGCATCGCCGACGGCGAACAGGCGCAAAGCCCGAGGCAATAGACCGGCTCCAGTGTAACCGATCCGTCGCGGGTGGTCTCGTGGAAACCGATGCCGAGCAACTGCTTGACCTTGGCGGCGACCGCATCCGACCCCATCGACTGGCAGGCTTCCGCCTGACAGAGCTTGAGCACATGCCGGCCGGCAGGGCGGGCGCGGAAATCATGGTAGAAGGTGACGACGCCGTGCACTTCGGCCCTGGACAGGTTCAGCCCGTCGGCGATGACCGGCAGCGCTGCCTGCGGCACATGGCCGAATTCTTCCTGGATCTCGTGCAGGATCGGCAGCAGCGGACCTTCGAGGTCCTTCAATTCCTCGATGATCGCCGCGGTGCGCGACGCGATGTCGGTACTTGCAGGCTGCATTGGCATGCAGCGCCCTCCCTGGTCGTGGCGACCGGATGTGTGTCGCCCAAGATATAGAGCGGTTTTGGGACAACGACACGCACTCGGCGCAATATCGCTAAGTCCTTACGAAATCAGAGGAAACCTCCGAAATCAATAAAGCTGTCCCGTTGCTCGATAGAAAATTTCTATCAAGCGCGCTCGACCTGCACTGTCTATCCTAGCGATGGGCGCGGAAATCGTCCGCCAGCGTCATCGCCTCGTCCAGCAGCGCCTGCACCAAAGGCGTGTGCGGCTCGCCAGGTGCCGCCACCAGGCCGACTGTGTGGCTGGCGTCCGGCTCGACGATCGGAATGGCCCGGATCGGCTCGGAAAAGCCGAATGTTTCCGCGAGGTTGAGCGGCATGATCGACGACCATTTGCCGGTCCGGATGTGCGAAAACAGCACGATCATCGAATTCGATTCCAGCGTCGGCCGCACCTGCACCCCGGCCTCGGCCAGATGCTGGTCGATGATGCGGCGGTTCTGCATGTCGGGCGTCAGCAGGCAAAGCGGCAACTGGCTGATCTCCGCCCACGTCACTTTGTCGCGGTCGGAAAAGGGATTTCCGACCGCGGTGATCAGCTGATAGCGCTCGTCATAGAGCGGCACGCTCACCACGCGTCCGAGCGGCTCGTTGTCGAGATAGGTGATGCCGGCATCGACGTCGAAATTGCCGAGCAGCGTCAGCACCTCGATCGAGGTGCGCGACAAGATCGAGAAGGTGACGCCGGGATGCTTTTCGCGAAATGGCGTCGTCAGCCGCGCCACCATGGCCAGCGCCGTCGGAACCGCCGCTATGCGGATGCGGCCGGACAGGCCGTGGCGGGCCGCCCGCATCCCCTCGCGCATGGTGC
>NZ_RZOT01000748.1:0-2048 GCF_003999085.1 Mesorhizobium sp. M4A.F.Ca.ET.090.04.2.1 | reverse complement strand
GCCTCCATCTCCTCGATCGAGAACATCAGTGGCGGCAGGTCGAAGCCTGGACGCAGGACGTAGCCAATGCCGCGCCCGCCCTCGATCGGAACGCGCATCGCCTGAAGTGCCGCGATATCGCGATAGATCGAGCGCACTGTCACTTCCAGCTGTTCGGCAATCATGGCCGCCGTCACCGGCTGCCTAGCCAGCCGCAGGATCTGGATGATCTCGAACAGGCGCGAGGCCTTGCGCATTTCCTTACCAGCTCCGAACGCAACTGACACATCCCCGTCAGTTGCGATGAACTATAGGGCCGCTTACCGGCTTGAAAATCAATAGATTCATTGGCGCCTTGCGGGGCGCGGCGACAGGCAACTGACATGGGCTATGCGGAAAATCTCTGGCTCTTCTTCATCCTGCTGTTCGGGATCATCGCCGTGCCTGGCATGGACATGCTGTTCGTGCTGGCCAATGCGCTGACCGGCGGCAGCAACAGAGGCCTTGCCGCGACCGGCGGCATCATGCTGGGCGGCATTGTGCACACGCTGAACGGCGCGATCGGCGTCGGCCTGCTCATGCATTTCGTACCGATCCTGTTCACGCCGCTGCTGGTCGCCGGCGCCGCCTACATGGCCTATATCGGCATCACGCTGATGCGCAGCTCCATCACCATCGGCCAGGACGGGCCTTCCGGCAGCCGTTCCGCCTGGAAGGCGTTTCGCCAGGGGCTGATGACCTGCCTGATCAATCCGAAGGCCTACCTCTTCATCCTCGCCGTCTATCCGCAGTTCCTGAAGCCGGATTACGGCCCGATCTGGATGCAGGCGACCGTCATGGGGCTGATGACGATCGCCACGCAGGCCGCCATCTATGGCGGGCTCGCGGTTACCGCCGGCCGCAGCCGTGAGCTACTGGTCGCCAACCCGCAGGCGACCGTCCTTGCCGGTCGGGCGGCGGGGCTGCTGCTGTTCGCGGTCTCGGTGTTCACCGCCTGGGAGGGATTGAGGGCGGCGTGAGCCTCAAGGGCCCACGCCGAGTTCCTTCCAGCATCCCGCATCCGTCTCGGCGCTGCGCGTCCGATCCACCTTCTCCCAGAGGGGAGTAGGAAGTCAGGCCGCGCCCTGCCGGGTCGCCAGCATTTCGCGTTTCACGGACCGGCGCCATTCGACCGCGCCGGCAAGCCCGTGCAGCACCGTCTCGGTGGTCGCCCAGTCGATGCAGCCATCGGTGATGCTCTGGCCGTAGGTGAGCGGCTTGCCCGGCACCACGTCCTGGCGGCCGGCGACGAGGTTGCTCTCGATCATGACGCCGATGATGCGCTCGTCGCCGGTCGCCACCTGGCCGGCCACGTCGGCCGCCACCTTGGGCTGGTTCTCCGGCCTCTTGCTGCTGTTGGCGTGGCTGACATCGATCATCAGACGCGGCGCGACCCCGATGCGTCCGAGTTCCGCAGCGGACGCGGCGACGCTCGCCGCGTCGTAGTTGGGCTGGATCCCGCCG
Organism: Mesorhizobium sp. M4A.F.Ca.ET.090.04.2.1; assembly: GCF_003999085.1. NCBI lineage: Bacteria > Pseudomonadati > Pseudomonadota > Alphaproteobacteria > Hyphomicrobiales > Phyllobacteriaceae > Mesorhizobium > Mesorhizobium sp. M4A.F.Ca.ET.090.04.2.1. The sequence continues at coordinate 566 of NZ_RZOT01000748.1, read as the reverse complement.
CGCAGGATGACGTGGCAGTCCTCGTTGCCGGTGGTCGCCGCGATCGCGCTCCGCCCGCCCTTGGTCACCGCCATGAAATGATGCGGCTGCGCGGCCGATTTCACCGCCTCGGCGGCGATCCGAAGATTACCGTCGGTGCCGTTCTTGAAGCCGACCGGGCAGGAGAGGCCCGACGCCAGCTCGCGATGGATCTGGCTTTCGGTTGTGCGCGCGCCGATGGCGCCCCAGGCGACGAGGTCGGCGATGTATTGCGGCGTGGTCATATCGAGGAACTCGGTCGCCGCCGGCAGGCCGAGATTGTTGACGGCGGCGAGCACGTTGCGCGCCATACGCAACCCCTTGTCGATGTTGAAGCTGCCGTCGAGGTCGGGATCGTTGATCAGACCCTTCCAACCGACCGTGGTGCGCGGCTTCTCGAAATAGACGCGCATGACGATCTCGAGCCGGTCGGCAAGGGCTTCGCGCAGCGCCGCCAGACGGCTGGCGTAGTCCATCGCGGCGACCGGATCGCGGATCGAACAGGGGCCGACGATGACCAAAAGCCGGTCGTCGGCACCCGTCAGGAT
>NZ_RZOT01000747.1:0-2056 GCF_003999085.1 Mesorhizobium sp. M4A.F.Ca.ET.090.04.2.1 | reverse complement strand
CAGCTCACCTGCTCGTAGGACAGCATGTTGTAGACGGCGACTGGCAAGGTCCGCGTCTCGCGGCTGGCGAGCACCACGCCGAAGACGAAATTGTTCCACGAGAAGATAACCGACAGGATGAAGGCGACGACGATGCCGGGCTTGGCGATCGGCAGCGCCACCAGCCGGAACACCTGCCATGAGCTGGCGCCGTCGATGCTGGCCGCCTCCTCCAGCTCCATCGGCGTCGTCTCGAAATAGCCGATCATCACCCAGACGACGATCGGCACTGTCACCACCAGATGGATGATGATCTGCGGCCACAGCGTGCCGAGGATGCCGATCCACTGGAACAGCAGGAACAGCGGGATCAGATAGGAAAGGCCGGGCGTCATGCGGGCGATCATTATGACGACCGCCGACCGTTCGGCCTTCAGCCGGGCGATGCCGTAGCCGGCCGGCACGCCGATCAGGAGCGCCAGCAGCGTCGCCGTGCCGGTGACCAGCACCGAATTCCCCAGATAGAGCAGGAAGTTGTTCTCCTCGAACACCTTCACATAGTTTGACCAGGCGAAGTGCTCGGGAATCAGGATCGGCGGATAGGCGCCGTTGTCGATCTCGAATTTCAGCGACAGCGAGATCATCCAGAGGAAGAACAGGATCGCCGGCGAGACGAGGACCAGGGCCGCGAAGAACAGTCCGATCCGGTTGATGAGGCGTGACGTCATCTTATTTGCCCTCCGCGTTGATCCATTGCGAGCGCTGGCGCAGCATCAACAGGATGAAGGACAGCGCCACGATCACAACGAAGAACACCACGGCCATGGCCGAGCCGTAGCCGATGTCGTAGTAGGAGAAGGCGGTGTTGTAGAGATAGATGTTGATGGTTTCCGACGCCGTGCCCGGACCGCCTTGGGTCATGGCGTAGATGATGTCGAAGCTTTTAAGCGCATCGATGGTGCGGATGATGACGGCAATCATCAGGAACGGCGCGATCATCGGCAGCGTCAGGTAGCGGAACTGCTGCCAGGCATTGGCGCCGTCGATCTCGGCGCTCTCGAACGGCTCGCGCGGCACCGAGGCCAGCCCGCCCAGCACGATCAGCATCACCAGCGGCGTCCACTGCCAGGTCTCGACCGCGACCAGCGAGGGAATGACCGTCTTGGCGTTGAATATCCATTCCTGCGCCGGAATGCCGACCAGCGACAGGAGATAGTTGAGCACGCCGAGCTGCGGGTGGAACATCATCGTCCACACCAGCGCCACGGCGACCGGCGTTGCCATCATCGGCATCACGAAGATGCCGCGCAGCAGGCCGCGCAGCGGGACCTTTGCATCGAAGATCAGTGCGGCGACGGTGCCGAGGAACATCGGCGCGACGACCGACAGGAAGGTGTAGGTCAGCGTATGCCAGAGCGATTCCCAGAACCGCGGGTCGCTCGCCAGGCGGAGATAGTTTTCCATGCCGGCAAAGCTGCGCGACTGGCCGAGCGTCCAGCTGTTGACGCTCATCCACAGCGTGAAGGCCCAGGGAAAGACGATCACCGCGCCGACGACGACGAGCGCCGGCAGGACGAAGGGCCAGTAGTTGGGAGCCAGACGCACCGTCTGGCTCCCTTCCATGGCTTCCATCGTCACCCCGGCCCGTTCTGGGGTGGTGGCGGACATCAGCCTTGCTCGCTCCGGTCGAGGACCGGCTGGAACTGCTCGGTGGCCTTCTTCAGCTCCTCCGCCGGATCGGCGCCGGCGATCATGTTGCTCAGCGCCACGCCATAGATGTCGCGGAACTCGGTCACCGGGATGATGACCGGCAGCGCCAGCCGGCTGACATTGCCGGATCCGACCACGGCGTCGAGCCAGCTTGCCGGCATGGTGACGCCTTCGCGTACTTTGGGATCCTCCAGCACCGACTTGCGGAACGGCACGCCGGCGCCCGCCTGCAGCAGCCGCGCGCCCATGACGGGCGACACCGCCCACTGGCAGAACAGATAGGCGGCCTCCTTCTTCTCGCTGGCCGCCGTGACGCCGATGCCGTCGCCGAACGTGCCCGAGGCATGCGCCTTGGGCCCTTTGGGCA
>NZ_RZOT01000746.1:0-2057 GCF_003999085.1 Mesorhizobium sp. M4A.F.Ca.ET.090.04.2.1 | reverse complement strand
GCCTGACCTGAATCTCAACAGATCTTAGGTCGCGATCCCGGCCCTTCGGTCGGGTTGCCTCCTTATTGTGCACTGCACATTAAATCTTCGTAATGCCGTGTTTTGGCCCTTTTCCGCCAAAGCCTTGTCCTATCTATTTCGGCGAAATTCGCTGCAAGGCGCCGCGGATCGAGCAGAAATAGACCACCGGATTCGGCGTGTCGCGTGAGAGGGCTTGTTGTCGATGCGCGGAAAAATCGTCTTTGCGGTGATTGCGCTGGCCTGCGTTGCCGGGGCCGGTCTCTACCTTTCGCCGACGGCGCTGGGCAAAGTCCAGCAACTGATTTCGGGCCAGAAGGCCGCCAGCAATGGCACGGACAAGACGGCCAAGGCACCGGACAATGCAAAGGGCGGCGGCGGTAGCACGCATTCGGCCTCGATCGTTTCCGCGGCCGCCACCACCGCCGATTTCCCCATCCGCCGCTATGCCATCGGCTTCGTATCCTCGCCAGCGGTGGTCGCCATCAATGCCCGCGTCTCCAGCCAGATCGTTTCGATCGCGGTCAAGGACGGGCAGATGGTCAAGGCCGGCGATCTTCTCTTCTCATTGGATGACCGGGCGCTGAAGGCGCAACTGGCGAAAGACCAGGCGACGCTGGTTAAGGACCAGGCGATGCTGGTCAGCGCCCAGGCCGACCTGCAGCGCGCCAAGGACCTCGTCGCCAAGCAGGCCGGCACCCAGCAGACCTACGATCAGGCGCTGGCAGCGCAGAAGGCGGCCGCCGCGACCATCGACGCGGACAAGGCGACGATCGATTCCGATACGGTTCAGTTGAGCTATGCGACGATTTCGGCGCCGATCGCGGGCAAGCTCGGCGCCGTCAATGTCTCGGTCGGCGATCTCGTCACCACCAGCAACGGCAGCAGCAGCGCGGCGCCGCTCGTCACCATCACGCAGATGGACCCGCTACAGGTGAACTTCACCCTGCCCGAGAGCAACCTCGCCTTGCTGCACAAGGCGCTGGCCGACCCGCAGCAAGGAGACGTGACGCTAACCAAGGACGGCGATCCGACGCCGATCGGCAAGGGCACGCTCGACTTCGTCGATTCCAGCGTCGACACCGCCTCCGGCACCATCGCCGCTCGGGCGAGCATACCGAACCCGGATCTCTCGCTATGGCCCGGCCAGTATGTGAACGTCGTGCTCGACGCCGGCACGATGCCGCAAATGACCTCGGTCCCGACGGTCGCGGTGCAGCCCAGCCAGAAGGGGCCGTTCGTCTACGTCGTCAAGCCGGACAATACGGTGGAGATGCGCCCCGTCCAGGTGGCGCTGACCGAGGGCGACAACAGCGCCATCAGCCAGGGCCTCAAGGGTGGCGAGAAGGTGGTCGTCGAGGGCCAGACCAGGTTGAAGGACGGCGCGGCCGTGCATGAGGGCAAGGCGGCGACCAATGGCGGCGCCCAGCGCGCAGCCAAGGTGGCGCAAGCCGGCAAGGCGGGCGAGGCCAGCCAATGATCTCCGAATTCTGCATTCGCAGGCCCGTCGCCACCCTTCTGATGTCGTTCGCCCTCGTGCTGGGCGGACTGTTCGCCTACAAGTTCCTGCCGGTCGCGGCGCTGCCCAGCGCCGAGTTTCCGGTGGTCAACGTCTCCGCCCAACTGGCCGGCGCCTCGCCGGAGACCATGGCGACCTCCGTCGCGACGCCGCTGATCAAGCAGTTCGCCACGATCGCCGGCATCGATTCCATCTCGACCACCAATTCGCTCGGCCAGACCTCGATCGCCATCCAGTTCGTGCTCAACCGCGACATCGACGCAGCGGCGGCGGACGTGCAGGCGGCGATCGCGCGCACGCAAAGGTCGCTGCCGCCCGAGATGACGGCGCCGCCGAGCTATCGCAAGGTCAATCCGGCCGACGCGCCGATCCTGTTGATGTCGCTGGTCAGCGACACGGTCCCGCTGACCGATCTCGATGCCTTCGCCGAGAACGTCATCTCGCCCTCGCTTTCGACCATCGACGGCGTGGCGCAGGTTTCGATCTACGGCCAGCAGAAATACGCCGTGCGCATCCAGAT
>NZ_RZOT01000745.1:0-2065 GCF_003999085.1 Mesorhizobium sp. M4A.F.Ca.ET.090.04.2.1 | reverse complement strand
GCTCCGGTGGCGCCGGCGCTAGAACCAGCTCCGCCGGCGGCGTTGCGAGGGCCGGCGGAGCGCTGGCGACATCCTGTCCGCCCTTCGGTTCGTTCGCCACCTCGCCGCCCCGCCAAGGCTGGTCGGCGAGCAGCGCCAGCACAGTGACCGCCGGCAGGACCTGGAAGACGCGCCTGAGATGCGGCCGGCCCAGATCCCGCACCTCCGCCGCGCGGCCGAACAGCGGCGCTCCGGCCTGATGCGCCGGCCGTCCCGGCAAAAGACCGGCAAGGAACAGCAACGCGCCGACCACCAGAGCGAGCGCCGCCACCAGGAAGCCGGTCAGCCGCATCGAGGCGGAATCGGCCAGCGGATGAGCGAGGCTCTCGGCTCCGGTGGCCAGAAACGGCCAGGCATGCATCACGCAGGCGATGGCCGCCGCCAGTAGGAGGAGCGAGAGCAGCCTGTCGATCGTTCTGTTCATAGGATGCCCCCACCCTTCTTCTCATATCGGTATCCTAGCCCAGCTTCCCGCGCTGGCTAAGTGTCGGAAATCACACGCGCGGGAATAAATCCGTGATCCCCTCGGCAAAGCAGTGCGCTTATCCGGCAGACCTTCGCGCCAGGGATGTGACTATCCGGATGCACGCAGTGTACATCAGCCGTCATGGTTGACAGGAGACGAGGGTCTGACATCATCCTTCGTGGATTAATGGAGAGTTGGATATGAAGAAGACCTACGAGAGGCTGGCCCTGCTCAAGAAGGACAGGCTTTCGGCGGTGACGGCGCGCAACGGCGGATCCACTCCCCTCCCGCGGTGATTTCAGCCCGGCTGGCGCCTTGAGCATCATGGCGTTGGCCGGATTTGACATTGTATCGGAGCCCCTGAAATGAAGAAAACCTATGAGAAGCCGGTTCTGGTGAAGAAGGACAGGCTTTCGGCGATCACCGCCAACGGCGCGGGCTCGAACAACCTGATCTGATCCCTCGCCGGCTCTCCTGGAGCGGTTCAGCGTTTCATGGAATCGCTTAACCGCTCTAGTATTGTTTTGACGCAATTCCGGACGGAAAACCGCTACGCACTTTTCCCGGAATTGCTCCTAGTATTTGTTTTGACGCAATTCCGGACGGAAAACCGCTACGCACTTTTCCTGGAATTGCTCCTAGTATTGTTTTGACGCAATTCCGGACGGAAAACCGCTACGCACTTTTCCTGGAATTGCTCCTAGAGCACCAGCACCAGGTCATCCACCACAAGCTGCCAATGGTGCTTCGTCGACAGGCGAACACGCGTGACGGCCTTCAGCATCGGCGCATAGTGGCACGGCGCCAGCGCCGACAGCGTGATCTCATCGCGCGCGACCGGCACCTCCCCCAGCCAGCTCTCGATCAGCGCGGTCTCTCCCTCCGAGGCCAGCCAGGCCGCGGTCAGCATCATCGAATGCAGCCCGAAAGGCTGGTGCCGGCCGAATTCGGCCGCATGGCCGCTGCTCGTATAGGCGATGTGATCGCCCGAGACATTGCCGTTGACGTAGCCCTCGCTGTTCTTGGTGTGGTCGCCCGCCATGGCGTTGAGATTGCGCCAGGAGAGCCCGGCATGGCCCGTCGGAAGCTTGCGCAGGCCGCGCGTGGTGACGTCGTCGAAGCCGATGACGCTCAGCGCCGCATCGGCCACGATGACGGCGGGCGTCAGCAGGCCAAGATCGGTCGGATAGGCCGACAACGCGAGCTGCCGCTCGAGGCCGCCGCCGGAGATCGCCACCGTGTCGGCCCCTGCGGCGAGAGGAAAGCGGAAGGCGGCGCCCGCGCCAGCGTCCGGCTGTCGAGGATCTGGCCCTTGCCCATCACCGACAGCGTCGCCTCCGTCGCGGCGGGCATCCTGCCGCTCAGGACGCGAACCGGCGCGAGGCCGACCGGTTTCGGCAAGTCCTCCCCGACGAGGCCAGCGACAGAGCCGGGCGCGGCCAGCAAGCGTATCGACTGGTCCTCGTTCCCGCTGCTGGCGCGCCAGCCGGGCGGCACAGAGACCGAAAAGCGGTAGGTGCCGGGCGCGCGTATCCTGGCCCGGCGTCGCCTGGACGACAT
>NZ_RZOT01000744.1:0-2092 GCF_003999085.1 Mesorhizobium sp. M4A.F.Ca.ET.090.04.2.1 | reverse complement strand
ACCTGGTCATGGGTGACGAAGACCGAGGTGGCGCTCAGCCGCCGGTGCAGCTTGCGGATTTCCGAGCGCATCTGCACGCGCAGCTTGGCGTCGAGATTGGAGAGCGGTTCGTCGAAGAGGAAAACCTTCGGCTCGCGAATCATGGCGCGGCCCATGGCGACGCGCTGGCGCTGGCCGCCGGACAAGGCCATCGGCTTCCGGTCGAGCAAGTGCTCCAGTTCCAGGATGCGCGCGACCGCCTGGATGCGCTGAGCGCGTTCGGCGGCTGGAACGCCCGCCACCTTCAGCGAATAGCCGATGTTCTGCGAAACGCTCATATGCGGATAGAGCGCGTAGTTCTGGAACACCATGGCGCAGCCGCGCTCGCGCGGCTCGAGCTTGTTGACCACCTTGCCGTCGATGGCGATCGTGCCGCCTGATATCTCCTCCAACCCGGCGATCATCCGAAGCAGCGTGGACTTGCCGCAGCCCGACGGCCCGAGGATGACGACGAATTCGCCCGACGCGATGTCGAGGTGGACGCCGTGCACGACCTGCATCTTGGCGTAGCTTTTGTAGACGTCGCGAATGGTGATCGAGGCCATCGGCTGGTCCCTACTTTTCTGTGGCGATGAGGCCGCGCACGAACCAGCGCTGCATGGCCACGACGACGACGAGCGGCGGCAGCATGACGATCAGCGTGCCGGCCATGGCGATGTTCCATTCGGGAATGCCGCCGACATTGGGGATGAGTTGCTTGAGCTCGGTCACCGCCGTGGCGTGGCTGGCATCGGTGGTGATGAGCAACGGCCACAGATACTGGTTCCACGCCCACAGGAACATGATTGTGCCGAGCGCCGCCATGTTGTTGCGCGACGAGGGCAGCAGGATGTCGATGAAGAAGCGCAAGGCTCCTGCACCATCCATGCGCGCGGCCTCGGTCAGTTCGTCCGGCACAGTCAGGAAGAACTGCCGGTAGAGGAACGTGCCGGTGGCGGTGGCGATCAGCGGCATGATAAGGCCGGTATAGGAATTGAGCAGCCCGAGGCTGAGTGCGACCTGCACCCCCGAGACCTTCTCGATCAGCCAGCTCAGGCCAGTCACGTCGAGGATCGCCTGATATGGCGACATGACGTTGGCGACGACCGCGTAGGTCGGCACGATGCGCACTTCCAGCGGCAGCATCAGCGTGACGAATATTAGCCAGAAGATCAGCATGCGGCCGGGATAACGGAAGTAGACGATCGAGAAGGCGGTGAGCGCCGAGATGATGACTTTGCCGGCCGCCACGCCTGCGGCCATGATAAAGCTGTTGAACAGCTTCGGCCCGAGATCGGCCGTCGTCCACGCTGCCTTGATGTTGACCCAGAAGTCGCTGCCCGGCAGCAGCGACATCGGCACGTCGTTGACATCCTTCAGATTATGCGAGGCCGCGATCGCGACGATGATGAACGGCGCCACGCAAAATGCGAAGCCGACGAACAGGATTAGATGGGTGAACAAGTTGAGGATCGGGGTGCGCTCGACCATGCCCGCCTCACTTGTAATGCACACGCCGCTCGATGAAGCGGAACTGGAAGATGGTGAGCACGATGATAAGCAGCATCAGTATGATGCTTTGCGCGGCGGCGCCGGAATAATCGAGGCCTTTGAAGCCGTCGGAATAGATCTTGTAGACCATCAGATTGGTCGCGTTCGCCGGACCGCCCGCCGTCATGATGTCGACGATGCCGAAGGAATCCTGAAAGCTCTCGGTGATGTTGATGACCAGGAGGAAAAAGATTGTCGGCGTGATCAACGGGAACTGGATATCCCGGAAACGTCTGAGAACGCCGGAGCCGTCCATCGCCGCCGCCTCGACCAGTGAGCGCGGGATTGCCTGCAGGGCTGCGAGGAAAAAGATGAAGTTGTAGCCGACATATTTCCAGGAGAACGCGATGATGACAGAAGCCATGGCGTCGGCACCATTGAGGCCGGGGTCCCAGAAGCCTGGCCAGACCTTGTTGACGGCGGCCATGAAGCCGGCTTCGGGCGCCAGGATGAAGCGGAAAGCCATCGCCAGCGCAGGTGCTGCGATGCCGTAAGGCCAGATCAGCACGACGCGGTAGAGGCG
>NZ_RZOT01000743.1:0-2112 GCF_003999085.1 Mesorhizobium sp. M4A.F.Ca.ET.090.04.2.1 | reverse complement strand
GTGTTAATAAGTTATATTAGTAATGTGTGAATAATCGTTAACCAAGCCTCATTCTCGCCGCAAACCGTGCTAAGGTCCGCCTGGGTCACGTACATCGCCTTTGAATGATCAATACATGCAGGTACAAGGCGGCGTGGGTGAATAAGTAAAAAAGCGGAAATGCCTGTGTTTACTTAGGGGCGCGGGTGGAATGAAAAACAAAAAGACGCAATGAACTAAGGAACTACTGTGACTATACTACACAGCAACCTCGGCGGCGTGCCCGCTGGGAGAGGTGCGCTCAACCTCAATTCGGCCGCGGCTCGAACCGTCGAACACCTTGAGCGCGTTGGCAGCGACACCGTCTATGGGCTCAAGGGCGAAGGCCTGACGAGCATTCCCGTCGACAACACCCGCCTCCGATGGCGAGCTCATCGTTAGGCTCGCTCGACAATAATAATCTCCGCCACTTTGAAATCCGTTCGCAGTGCCCAAGCTGCGAGCATGCGACATGTCGCGCGCCTTGGCGATGCGCGGCAGTGGAAGTTCCCTGTTTTCAACGCCTAAAGAGGATCACTGAATGACTCTTTCCGCACCCGCAGGCTTTACCTCTAGCGACCTCGTCTACGAGGAAAGCTTCTCCGGTACGACTCTCGACAGCGATTGGCATACCTATATCACCAGCAATGCTGCCGACGGCTGGCCATGGAATACCAATGGGTCGGGCGGAAGTACGCCGGGCGGCCCATACAATGCCGACTACGATATGCCGAGCCAGGTGTCCGTGAGCGACGGGACCTTGAATCTCACGGCGATCAAGCAGCCCATCAGCGGCGTCAATCAGGGAGGGGTGACACAAACATTCCCGATCACGTCCGGCGCCGTCAGCAGCTATGGCAACTTCGAATTCAATGGCGGCTATCTTCAGATCAGCATGAAGGCGCCGAGCGGCGACGGCGCATGGCCAGGCCTCTGGCTGATGCCCGGCGACGGCGCGGGCAGCAGCGGCGACAATTTCGAGCTCGATATTCAGGAGGGTGGATTTACCGGCTCGGGGCCGGCAGACCAGAATTTCTCCTGGCACTTGCACGGGCCGTCGGGGTGGGTCGGCGACACCATCGACAGCGGCATCAACCTCACGGCCGGCTTCCATACGTACGGCATCAACTGGGTGCCCGGTGAATCGATCACCTGGTATCTGGATGGGAAGCAGATGGCGCAGGTGACCAGCGCACAGGTCGCGATCCCGGATGAACCGATGCAATTGATGATGAACTTGGGGGTCGCGAATTCGAACGCGAGCGGATGGCATACGGCTCTGGATGGCTCGACGCCATCCTCGATGCAGATGCTGGTCGATGAGGTTCAGCTCTATCAGAAGGCGGGCAGCGGCGACACCGTCACGGGTGCCAACGTCACTCCCTCGACAACATCGTCGACCCAGTCCCCGACGACGCCAACGATCCAGCCGGCGGTGACGCAGGTCGCCGCGTCACCGGCAACGGGAGTCGAGCATGCCGGCGATGCCATCACAATGACGGTCGCCTTCAACAAGGTCGTGACCGTCACGGGCACACCGACACTGTCGCTCAATGATGGCGGAACGGCCAGCTATGTCAGTGGCTCGGGCACCAGCGCGCTCACCTTCCGCACCACGGTCGCTTCGACCGACAAGGATACCTCGGCACTCGCCATCACCGGGGTCAACCTTCCGAGCGGCGCGAGCATCAAGGATGCATCCGGTGTTGCGGCGAACCTCTCAGGCGCGGTGAAGACGTTCTCCGGGCTCCAGATCGATCCGGTCCTGCCGGCGGTGACGCAGGCCACAGCCTCGCCGGGAACCGGCACCGAGCACGTCGGCGACACGGTCACGCTGACACTCGGCTTCAACGAGGCCGTGAAGGTGTCGGGCACGCCGACCCTGTCACTCAACAATGGCGCGACCGCGACCTATGTCGGCGGCTCCGGAACGAGCGCGCTCAACTTCCGCACAACGGTCGCATCGACGGACACCAATACCTCGGCGCTCGCCATCACTGGGGTCAACCTGACGAACGGTGCGAGCATCAAGGACGCAAGCGGCGTCGCTGCGAATCTTGCAGGCGCAGTGAAGACCTTCTCCGGCCTCCAGAT
>NZ_RZOT01000742.1:0-2112 GCF_003999085.1 Mesorhizobium sp. M4A.F.Ca.ET.090.04.2.1 | reverse complement strand
GCGCCGGGTCTGAACGATCCGGCGCGGCGTCTCGATTTCGAGGAAGGTTCCGCCGGCGGGCAGGCGCCTGCCGTCCGCCGTCTTTACGATGACGCTCCAGCTGCCGCCGACGTGCAGCTCGGCGGCCCAGGCGGTCATCCGGTAGCAGTCGGCAGAGCTCCACCAGCGCTCGACCGCGTCGGTGACGAGCGCTGCAAAGACCTGTTCCGGCGGCGCGAGAATCTCGGCCGATGCCATGACCGTCCGGCTGTTCGCCATGGCTCTCACAGCCAGCTGCTCCGGGTTCACATCGGCCTCCGTCAATGGTCGCTTCGTTGCCGAAACCAATCATCAGGCGCTCAGGCCGCCTTCGACGGCGGGCGGTCAAAACCCTTGCCGGTCTCGAGCAGGCTCTTCAGGCTGGCCAGAACCAGCGGCCAGCCCTTGGCGACATTTTCGATCAGCCGGTGCGGGCCGTCGGCCTCGTGGGTGACGGCGAGCTTCGTCAGTTCGCCATCCTGCTCGATTGCGAAGGTGCAGCGCGTATAGCCGTCTTCCCTCACCTCGGGCAGCCATTCGTTGCGCCATTTGATGACCAGGCGCCTGGGCGGGTCGATCTCCAGTATCTCGCCCGAGTCGGCAATGCTTCCGTCGGGGAAGATCAGCTTCCAGCTTGAGCCCACCTTCCAGTCGCTCTCCTGATAGGAGCAGAGGAAGAACTGCCGGTTGAACTCCGGGTCGGTTAGCGCCGTCCAAAGCTTTTCAGGCGTGGTGCGGATATAGGTGACATAGACGAAGGTGTTGTCGCTCACGGCTCTTCCCTTTCCAGTCGTTTCTTCAGGTCGCTCAATGCATCCAGCCGATGGCGCTCGAACTTGCCGATCCAGCGCTCGGCGATCTCGTTGATCGGAACCGGGTTGAGGTAGTGTTCCTTCTCTCGGCCCCGGCGGACGGTGGTGACGAGGTTGGCCTCTTCCAGGATCGCCAGGTGCTTGGTCACCGCCTGGCGCGTCATCTCCATCCGCTCGCAGAGCGCGTTCAGCGTCTGCCCGTTCCTTGCATGGAGGCTGTCCAGCAATTGCCGGCGGGTCGGGTCGGCCAAGGCGCGAAAGACGGCATCCATGCTCATCGCTTTAATATGCAACCATTTGGTTGCATGTCAAGCAGGGAGACAGATCGGGCGATCACTTGCCCGTGAGTCGGTGAGGAATATGGAGACGGATCAGCCCTTGCGGGAGAACCAGAAAGCGTCGGGCATGCGCCTCATGCCGATGCGCTCGTAGAAGCCGACCGCGTTGGGCATCGAGATCAAGCTGATGGCGACGGCGGGACCGAGCTGGCGGCGGGCCTCGTCCATCAGCCCCTTGCCGATGCCGAGCCCTTGCGCCGATCGGGAAACGGCAAGCTCGGAAATGTAGCAGACCCAGGAGAAGTCGGTGACGCCGCGCGCTACACCGACAAGCGGCTTGCCCTCGCTGTCGAGCCGCGCCGTCAGCACCAGGTTGGCGTTGCCGAGCATGGTCTTCAGCCGGGCCTCGTCGTCGACGGGGCGCGTCTCGCCGAGGCCAGATTCCACCAGCACACGGCGGAACTCGGCGACGTCGAGCGCCGGCTCGCTGGCATAGAGGACGCGGCATGGTTCCGTCATGGTCGCAAGACTGCACCAGCGGGCCAGGATTTCGAAGTCCTTTTTTGAGCCCGATCCGCGCACGAACAGTTGCCTTTCATTTGCCGCCGGCTTTGTGTAAACCGTGCGCCAGCAAATTCCCGAACGACAAGAAGACGGCAAGGACCATGGACAAATTCACCAAGCTGACCGGCGTCGCCGCGCCGATGCCGATCGTCAACATCGACACCGACATGATCATCCCCAAGGATTATCTGAAGACGATCAAGCGCACCGGACTCGGCACCGGCCTGTTCGCCGAGATGCGCTACAAGGAGGACGGCTCGGAGAACCCCGACTTCGTGCTCAACAAGCCGGCCTATCGCAGGGCGCAGATCCTGGTCGCCGGCGACAATTTCGGCTGCGGCTCGAGCCGCGAGCACGCGCCGTGGGCGCTGCTCGATTTCGGCATCCGCTGCGTCATCTCGACCTCGTTCGCCGACATCTTCTACAACAACTGCTTCAAG
>NZ_RZOT01000741.1:0-2136 GCF_003999085.1 Mesorhizobium sp. M4A.F.Ca.ET.090.04.2.1 | reverse complement strand
GTTTCAGGATGGGTTCCGCCGGCAGGTCGCGCATGCGCCGTGCCTTCGCCTTGCCGATCCTGACCGTCGCCGCCGGGCTCACAGCCATGGTCGCGGCGTCGCCCGCCCGGGCCGATTTCCGCGTCTGCAACGCCACACAGAACCTGGTCGGCGTCGGCATCGGCTATCGCGCCAAGGCCGGCTGGATCACCGAGGGCTGGTGGCACATCGAAGGGTCGAGCTGCAAGACGCTGATCGAGGGTCCGCTGTCATCAAGGTTTTACTATCTTTATGCAGAAGACGCCGAGCGCGGCGGGCGCTGGGATGGCCCGATCAACATGTGCGTGGCCGAAAAAGAGTTCAAGATTGCCGGCGTAACCGATTGCGTCGCCCGGGGCTTCCAACGCGCCGGATTCCAAGAATATGACACGGGCGAGCAGGCAAGCTGGATGGTCCAGCTGACCGACGAGCCCGCAACGGGAGGCGCACCAGCGGCCCCCGCCCCGGGAACAAACAGTCAATGAGACGTAACCGCAAGGTCAAGATCCTCGCCACCATCGGTCCGGCCTCCTCCTCCGAGGAGATGTTGAAGAAGCTTTTCGAAGCCGGCGCCGATGTCTTCCGCATCAATATGAGCCATACTGACCACGATCTGATGCGCACGCTGGTCGGGCGCATCCGCGCGGTCGAGGACGCGGTCGGCCGGCCGATCGGCATTCTCGCCGACCTGCAGGGTCCGAAGCTGCGCGTCGGCAAGTTCGCAAACGGCAAGGAGACGCTCAGCGTCGGCCAGACCTTCACGCTCGACAACAATCCGGAACCCGGCACCTCGAGCAGAGTCTACCTGCCCCATCCGGAAATCCTGAGCTCGGTCGAGGCCGGTCACCGGCTTTTGATTGATGACGGCAAGCTGGAGCTCAGGGCGGTGAAGAGCGACGGCAAGTCGATCATTTGCACGGTCGTCGCCGGCACCACGATCTCCGACAAGAAGGGCGTCAGCCTGCCCGACACCGACCTGCCGGTCGGCGCGCTGACCGAGAAGGACCGCGCCGATCTCGACGCGGTGCTGGCGGCCAGCGTCCACTGGGTGGCGCTGTCCTTCGTGCAGCGGCCGGAGGATCTCGCAGAAGCGCGCAAGATCGCGCGCGGCCGGGCACTGATCATGGCCAAGATCGAGAAGCCGCAAGCGGTGGCCCGTCTGCCTGAAATCATCGAGCTGTCGGACGCGCTGATGGTTGCGCGCGGCGATCTCGGCGTCGAAATGCCGCTGGAGGCGGTGCCCGGCATCCAGAAGCAGATCACGCGTGCCGCGCGCCGCGCTGGCAAACCGGTGGTAATCGCGACGCAGATGCTGGAATCGATGATCACCGCGCCGGTGCCGACGCGCGCCGAGGTCTCGGACGTGTCGATCGCCGTGTTCGAGGGCGCGGACGCCATCATGCTTTCCGCGGAGTCCGCGGCCGGCGCCTATCCGGTCGAGGCCGTCGCGATGATGAACCGCATAGCCACCAAGGTCGAAGCCGATCCGACCTATGCCGGTATCATCAACGCGCAGCGCTCGGAGCCGGAAGCGACGGGCGCGGATGCCATTTCGCTTGCCGCGCGCGAAATCGCCGAGACGCTGAAACTGTCGGCGATCGTCACCTATACGGCCTCCGGCACGACCGGCTTGCGCGCCGCGCGCGAGCGGCCGCAAGTGCCGATCGTGGCGCTGTCGCCGATCCTCAACACGGCGCGGCGGCTGTCGCTACTGTGGGGCACGCATTGCGTGGTGTCGCCCGATGCCATCGACCTCGACGACATGGTCGACCGCGCCTGCCGCATCGCAATCGACGAGGGCTTCGGCAAGCCGGGCGACCGCGTCATCATCACCGCGGGCGTGCCGCTCAGGACGCCTGGCTCGACCAACATGCTGCGCATTGCGTATGTCGGGTCTGAGACCCAAGGCAGCCGCCCGGCCTGATCGTTTCAGGTCGGCGCCAGCTCGGCTTCCGGTGCCTTGAGGTCGGGACATGCGTCGGCGCCTTGCGCGTCGCCGGCGATGCGCGCTTCCACGGCCTTTGCCATCGACTGCAGGTCGATGGCCCTGCCGGCGGTCTTCTCGATGCCGCCGACGACCAGGTCGGCCGCGATCCAGTCAGGCTTGTGGCCGAGATT
>NZ_RZOT01000740.1:0-2149 GCF_003999085.1 Mesorhizobium sp. M4A.F.Ca.ET.090.04.2.1 | reverse complement strand
GCGCGAGCGCGACGGCGCCTTCGAGGCGCTGCAGCAGCGCGAGGCGGCCCTGGTGCAGGAGCGCGAGACGCTGCGCGCGGCGCTCGCGGCGGCGAGGCTCGAGCTCGTCGAGGCGGCCAATGCCGGCGCCCGGCGCGAGGCCGAGTTCGGCGACATCGCCAAGCAGCTTTCGGCCAAGGCCGTCGAGGCCAACCGGAGCGCCAGCGAATGCAAGATGCTGAGGGAAAAGCAGGTCAGCCTGGCGATCGACCTCGACCAGTCGCAGAAGCGCGAGGCCGAGGCGCGCCACAAGCTGGACGAGGTCGCCGCCTCGCATGCCACCGACACGGCCCGCGTCACCGATCTGGTGGCGGCGCTCGGCCGGAGCGAGAAGGAGGAGGCGCGGCTGCAGAAGGCGCTGGAGAGCGCGCAGGCGAAGCTCCAGGAATCGGCCGAGGCGACCAATCTCATGAAGGGCGACCGCGAGGCCGAGCTTGCCCGCGGTCAAGCGGAGATGCGCGGCCTGCGTTCCGAGATCCAGGATCTGCAGGCGCGGCTGGAGCATGCCGCGAGCGAGACGAGCGAGGCGGCCGCCGAGATCGCCAGGCTCAAGGCGCAGGCCAGCGACGCGCTCGCCGAAAAGCAGATCGCCGACGAGAAGCTGGCGGCGCTGCGGAGCGAGAGCGAAACCGACAAGATGAACCTCTCGGCCATCAACGCCAATCTCTCGCAGCTTTCGCTGCAGCAGGCCTCCGAGCAGATCGAGCTCGATATTCAGAAGCAGGAATGCGAGGACCTGCGCGCCGAGGTCGCCACGCTCAACGCCCGCATCAAGGAACTGCTGCCCTATGAGCGCCTGCACCGGGTCACCGCCGCCAGGACCCGCGAGGACAATGTCGTCGAGATCGCCGGTGTGGTCGCCGATCCCGCGCACCCCACGCATCGCCGGCGGGCGCGCCGCCGGTTGCACGCGTCTTAGGTTCTGGCGAGGCTTGGCCACCTCTCCCCCACCACCGTGGGGGCGAGGAAAACTCCTCACTCCGGCTGGTAGAGCTCGTCCATGCTGCGCGCGGCCAGCGTCGCGAACGGCGCCTGCTTCTTCACCCTGCCATGGTCGAGGATGACCACGTCGTCGCAGAACGAGATCGTTGAGTGATGGTGGCTGATGACCAGTGTCGTGCGCCGCCCGGCGCGCGACTTCAGCGTTTCGACGATCGCCGCTTCCGACAGCCCGTCGACCGCGTTGGTGGCCTCGTCGAGGATCAGTATGTCGGGGTCGCGCACCAGCGCCCGCGCCAGCGCGATGCGCTGCCGCTGCCCGGCCGACAGGTTGACGCCGCGATAGCCGGCGACCGTCTGGTAGCCCTGCGGCAGGCGCTCGATGAACTCATGCGCCTCGGCAAGCCGCGCCGCGCGCTCGGCGTCAGCGGCCGTGGCGGTGTCGTGGCCATAGGTGATGTTGTCGAGGATGGTGCCGTCGACCAACTCCAGCTCCTGGCTGGCCAAGGCGATGTGGCGGCGCCAGCCGGACGGATCGATCTGGTCAAGCGGCGCGCCGTCGACGAGGATCTGGCCGCCATCCGGCTCGACGAAGCGGCACAGGAGGTTGACGATCGTCGTCTTGCCGGCGCCGGAGCGGCCGATCAGCGCCGTCGAGCGTCCCGCCTTGATGTCGAATGTCGCGGCGTGCAGCACCGCCGCGCGCTGCTCCTCGCTGGCATAGGTGAAGCTCACGCCCTCGAAGGCAATGCGTTCCCCAAGCCCCGGAAACGGCAAGCTGCCTAGCGGTGGCGCTGGCTTGCCGGCGGGGTCCAGCAGCCAGCTCACTTCCTCCAGCGATCCGGACAGCCCCTGCAACTGGCTCCACGACATCTGCAGTGCGCGCATATGCGGCTGCAGCCGGTAAAGCAGGATGAGGAAGGCGGCGGTCAGCGGGAAGCTGACATTGGCGAGAAAGGCGGCGATCACCGTCGCCAGGAACAGCAGCGCATGCAGCACCTCGGTCAGCGGCGGCAGCGCGCCCTGGCGGGTCGCCAGCACGAAGGCGGCGCGCCGCACGCCGTCGGAGGCCGTGTCGAACGCAGCCTGCTCGCGGTCCTCCTGGCCGAAGATGCGGATCAGGCGCCCGGCATGCACCAGATGCAGCATCTGCGAGGCAAGCGCGCTGTTG
>NZ_RZOT01000073.1:0-14896 GCF_003999085.1 Mesorhizobium sp. M4A.F.Ca.ET.090.04.2.1 | reverse complement strand
CCGCAAGGTCAAATCGGGCGAGGGCATCTGAGATGGTCGTCGGCATCGCGCACTACCTCACCGTATCGGCGATCCTGTTCACGCTCGGCGTGTTCGGCATCTTCCTGAACCGCAAGAACGTCATCGTCATCCTGATGTCGGTCGAGCTGATCCTGCTTGCGGTCAACATCAATTTCGTCGCCTTCTCGGCGGCGCTCGGCGATCTCGTCGGGCAGGTGTTCGCGCTGTTCGTGCTGACGGTCGCCGCGGCCGAGGCCGCGATCGGTCTTGCCATTCTCGTCGTCTTCTTCCGCAACCGCGGCTCGATCGCGGTCGAAGACGTCAACATGATGAAGGGTTGACGGGGCAGTCATGTATCAAGCAATCGTCTTCCTTCCGCTGCTCGGCTTCCTGATCGTCGGCCTGTTCGGCACGTCGCTCGGCGCCAAGGCGTCCGAATACATCACCTCCGGCTTCCTGGTGATTTCGGCCGTGCTGTCGTGGATCGCCTTCTTCTCGGTCGGCTTCGGCGAGGGCGAAGTGTTCACCGTGCCGGTGCTGCGCTGGATCCAGTCGGGCGGGCTCGACGCGTCCTGGGCGCTCAGGATCGACACGCTGACGGTGGTGATGCTGGTCGTCGTCAACACCGTGTCGGCGCTGGTCCACATCTACTCGATCGGCTACATGCATCACGATCCGAACCGGCCGCGCTTCTTTGCCTATCTGTCGCTGTTCACCTTCGCCATGCTGATGCTGGTGACGGCCGACAATCTGGTGCAGATGTTCTTCGGCTGGGAAGGTGTCGGTCTCGCCTCCTACCTGCTGATCGGCTTCTGGTACAAGAAGCCGTCGGCCAATGCCGCGGCAATCAAGGCCTTCATCGTCAACCGCGTCGGCGATTTCGGCTTCGCGCTGGGCATTTTCGGCGTGTTCGTGCTTTTCGGCTCGGTCAATCTCGGCACCATCTTCGCCAATGCGGCGAGCTTCGTTCCGACAGAGGGCGCCGAGCACGGCGCAACCGTGCTCACCTTCCTCGGCTATACGCTCGACAAGCACTCGGCGCTGACCGTCGTCTGCCTGCTGCTCTTCATGGGCGCGATGGGCAAGTCGGCGCAGGTGCCGCTGCACACCTGGCTGCCCGACGCCATGGAAGGCCCGACCCCGGTCTCGGCGCTGATCCATGCCGCCACCATGGTGACGGCGGGCGTGTTCATGCTGGCCAGGCTGTCGCCGCTGTTCGAGCTGTCGCATTCGGCGCTGACGGTCGTCACCTTCATCGGCGCCTTCACCGCCTTCTTCGCGGCCACTGTCGGCCTCGTCCAGAACGACATCAAGCGCGTCATCGCCTATTCGACCTGCTCGCAGCTTGGCTACATGTTCGTGGCGCTCGGCGTCGGCGCCTATGGCGCCGCGATCTTCCATTTGTTCACGCACGCCTTCTTCAAGGCGCTGCTGTTCCTCGGTTCGGGCTCGGTGATCCATGCCGTCTCCGACGAGCAGGACATGCGCAACATGGGTGGCCTCAGGACGCTCATTCCGAAGACCTACTGGATGATGGTGATCGGCACGCTGGCGCTGACCGGCGTCGGCATTCCGGTGACGGTCATCGGCACCGCCGGCTTCTTCTCCAAGGACGCCATCATCGAGAGTGCCTTTGCCAGCCACAATCTGTTTGCCGGCACCGCCTTCGTGCTGCTGGTTGTCGCCGCGGCCTTTACCTCCTTCTACTCCTGGCGGCTGATCTTCATGACTTTCCATGGCCAGCCGCGCGCCAGCCACGAGGTCATGCACCATGTCCATGAATCGCCGCCGGTGATGCTGGTGCCGCTGTTCATCCTGGCCGTGGGCGCGCTGTTTGCCGGCATCATCTTCCATGGCGCCTTCATCGGCGAGGGCTATGCCGAGTTCTGGAAGGCGTCGCTGTTCACACTGCCGGAAAACCACATCCTTCACGAGATCCACGAACTGCCGCTGTGGGTCGAACTGGCGCCGTTCATCGCCATGGTCATCGGCTTCGCGGTCGCCTGGAAGTTCTATATCCGCTCGCCGGAACTGCCCGCCAGCGTCGCCGCCAACCATCGCCTGCTCTACGCCTTCCTGCTCAACAAGTGGTACTTCGACGAGCTCTACGACGTCCTGTTCGTGCGGCCGGCGAAGCGCCTCGGCAGGTTCCTGTGGAAGACCGGCGACGGCGCCGTCATCGACGGGTTCGGGCCTGACGGGGTCTCGGCGCGCGTCGTCGACGTCACCAACCGGGTCGTCAAGCTGCAGACCGGCTACCTCTACCACTACGCCTTCGCCATGCTGATCGGCGTTGCCGCACTCGTCACCTGGATGATGCTCTGATGACCGCCTGGCCAATCCTCTCGCTGGTCACCTTCCTGCCGCTGGTTGGTGTGCTGCTCATCCTGTTCATCAATGATGACAGCGAAAACGCGCGCCGCAACATCCGCGCCATCGCGCTGTGGACGACGAGCATCACCTTCGTCATCTCGCTGTTCATCTGGAAGGGTTTTGACAATTCGCAGGCCGGCTTCCAGTTCGTCGAGAAGGTCGCCTGGCTGGATTCGGGCATTTCCTACCACATGGGTGTCGACGGCATATCGATGCTGTTCGTCATCCTCACCACCTTCCTGATGCCGCTCTGCATCCTGGCTTCGTGGGAAGCGATCGAGAAGCGGGTCAAGGCCTACATGATCGCCTTCCTGCTCCTGGAAACGCTGATGATCGGCGTGTTCTGCGCGCTCGACATCGTGCTGTTCTACGTCTTCTTCGAGGCCGGCCTGATCCCGATGTTCATCATCATCGGCGTCTGGGGCGGCAAGCGGCGCGTCTACGCCTCGTTCAAGTTCTTCCTCTATACGCTCGCCGGCTCGGTGCTGATGCTGCTCGCCGTCATGGCGATGTTCTACCAGTCGGGTACCACCGACATCACGACGCTGCTGACGCACAACTTCCCGGCCAACATGCAGACCTGGCTGTGGCTCGCCTTCTTCGCCTCCTTCGCGGTGAAGATGCCGATGTGGCCGGTGCACACCTGGCTGCCGGACGCGCACGTCGAGGCGCCGACGGCGGGCTCGGTGATCCTGGCCGCGATCCTCCTGAAGATGGGCGGATATGGCTTCCTGCGCTTCTCGCTGCCGATGTTCCCGCTGGCGTCGGAAATGTTCGCGCCGCTGGTGTTCACGCTGTCGGTCGTCGCCATCATCTACACCTCGCTGGTGGCGCTGATGCAGGAGGACATGAAGAAGCTGATCGCCTATTCGTCGGTCGCCCATATGGGCTTCGTCACCATGGGCATCTTCGCCATGAACCAGGAAGGCGTGCAGGGCGCGATCTTCCAGATGCTCAGCCACGGCCTCGTCTCCGGCGCGCTGTTCCTGTGCGTCGGCGTCATCTACGACCGCATGCACACGCGCGAGATCGATGCCTATGGCGGGCTGGTCAACAACATGCCGAAATACGCCACCGTGTTCATGGTCTTCACCATGGCCAATGTCGGCCTGCCTGGCACCAGCGGCTTCGTCGGCGAGTTCCTGACCATGCTGGGTGTGTTCCGGGTCAACACCTGGGTGGCGTTCTTCGCCGCCACCGGCGTCATCCTGTCGGCGGCCTACGCGCTCTGGCTCTATCGCCGCGTGATCTTCGGGTCGTTGACCAAGGACAGCCTGAAAGATCTGCTCGACCTCTCGGCGCGCGAGAAGGCGATCATCTATCCGCTGGTGGTGCTGGTCATCTTCTTCGGCGTCTACCCGGCGCCGGTCTTCGATGCGACGGCCGCCTCGGTCAAGGCGCTCGTCACTAACGTCACCGCATCCATCAATACCGCGCAGACCGCGGCGGCGAACTGACTGGGGATATCGCGAACCATGACGCCGGACCTTCTCTCCAGCCTTTCGCTCTCGACGCCGGAGCTTATCCTCGCCATCGGCGCGCTGGCGCTGTTGATGGTGGGCGCCTATTCGCGCACCGACAGCACGGCCACCGTCAACGGTCTTGCCGTCGCCATACTTGCGCTCGCCGGCTTCTGGGTG
This sequence comes from Mesorhizobium sp. M4A.F.Ca.ET.090.04.2.1, assembly GCF_003999085.1. Lineage (NCBI taxonomy): Bacteria > Pseudomonadati > Pseudomonadota > Alphaproteobacteria > Hyphomicrobiales > Phyllobacteriaceae > Mesorhizobium > Mesorhizobium sp. M4A.F.Ca.ET.090.04.2.1. Next base: position 10,883 of record NZ_RZOT01000073.1, on the reverse strand, counting down.
GTCTCTTCCAGCGGGCAGGGCACCGCCTACGGCAGCGCCTTCGTCCAGGATTCCTTCGCCCGCTTCATGAAGGTGCTGGCGCTGATCGGCTCGGCGGTGACGCTGGTCATGTCGATGCGCTTCGCCAGACAGGAGCATTTCGACAAGTTCGAATATCCGGTGCTGATCCTGCTGTGCACGCTCGGCATGTTGCTGATGATCTCGGCCAACGGCATGATCGGGCTCTATCTCGGCCTCGAGCTGCAGTCACTGGCGATCTACGTGCTCGCCGCGATCAACCGCGACAGCGTCCGTTCGACCGAAGCCGGCCTCAAATATTTCGTGCTCGGCGCGCTGTCGTCCGGCATGCTGCTCTACGGCATCTCGCTGATTTACGGCTACACCGGCAACACCGGCTTCCAGGAGATCGCGACCGCGCTCGGCAGTGGCGAGCGGCAGCTCGGCCTCGTCTTCGGCCTGGTCTTCGTGCTGGCCGGCCTTGCCTTCAAGATTTCGGCGGTGCCGTTCCACATGTGGACCCCGGACGTCTATGAGGGCGCGCCGACGCCGATCACCGCTTTCCTGGCCGCCGCCCCGAAAATGGCGGCGATGGCGCTGATCGTGCGCGTCACCATGGGCGCCTTCAAGCCGATCGCGTCGGACTGGCAGCAGATCATCGTCTTCATTTCGATCGCCTCGATGGCGCTTGGCGCCTTCGCGGCAATCGGCCAGACCAACATCAAGCGGCTGATGGCTTATTCCTCGATCGGTCACATGGGCTACGCGCTGGTCGGCCTCGCCGCCAACAGCCAGGCCGGCGTGCGCGGTGTCGCCATCTACATGCTGATCTATCTGGTGATGACGCTCGGCACCTTCGCCTTCATCCTCGCCATGCGGCGCAAGGAGGGCAATGTCGAGCAGATCAACGATCTCGCCGGCCTCGCCTCGACCAATCCGATCATGGCGACGATCCTCACTATCCTGATGTTCTCGCTGGCCGGCATTCCGCCGCTCGCCGGCTTCTGGGGGAAGTGGTACGTCTTCCTCGCCGCCATCAACGCCAACCTCTATGCGCTGGCGATCATCGGCGTGCTGGCCTCGGTGGTGGGCGCCTACTATTATCTGCGCATCATCAAGCTCATGTGGTTCGACGAACCGGTCGGCGGCTTCGTGCCGATGGCCAGCGAACTGCGCCTCGTGCTCGGCGTCAGCGGCGCCTTCGTGCTGTTCTACGTGCTGATCGGCGGGCCGATCGGCACCTATGCCGAAGCCGCGGCGAAGACCTTCTTCTGACGGCATGGCGTTTAGGTTGGCTCCAACCGCGGCGTCGGAAGGGTTCCGGCTCGAAGCCCATGACACGGTCGGCTCCACCAACGCGCTGGCGCTCGCCCATGCCCGGGCCGGCGATCTGGGCAAGCTGTGGGTCGTTTCCAAAAAGCAGGAAAGCGGGCGCGGCCGGCGCGGCCGGAGCTGGGCGACGCCGGAAGGCAATCTGGCGGCGACTTTGCTCATCGTCAGCGGTGGCGAATTGCGGCTCGCCGCGACGCTGGGCTTCGTCGCCGGGCTGGCACTTGCCGACGCGCTCGATGCCGTCGTGCCGCAAGGCAGGATCGCGATCGGCGTTGACGGTGCAAGCCAGGGCAAGAACCGCTTCGAGCTGAAATGGCCGAACGACGTGCTTGCCTCCGGCGCCAAGCTCGCCGGCATATTGCTGGAATCGGCGCTGCTCGAAGGCGATCGCTTCGCGGTGGCAGTCGGCATCGGCGTCAACGTGGTGGCATATCCGGAGAATTTGCCTTATCCGGCGACATCGCTGCGCGCGCTTGGCGCGAATTGCGATGCCGAAACCCTGTTTCTGGCGCTGTCGGATGCCTGGAACGAGAATGCCCGGCTGTGGGACGACGGGCGCGGGCTTGCCGCCGTCAGGCGGCGCTGGCTGGCGCGCGCCGCGGGGCTCGGCGGTGAGGTTGCTGTCAGGGTTGACGGTAATGTGGTGCGCGGGACGTTCGAGACCATTGACGAGGACTGCCGTTTCGTGATCCGCGACGATGAGGGATCTGTCGTGACGATCGCCGCCGGCGACGTGCATTTCGGCGCTGTCGCGTCGGCCCAAAGGTAACGGACTTGGCCTGACCGGCCAGGAAGGGAAGAAACATGGCGAAAGCGGAAAACGCCGAACTCGTCTTCGTGCCGCTTGGCGGCGTCGGCGAGATCGGCATGAACTTCGCCCTCTACGGCTACGGGCCGGCCGATGCGCGCGAGTGGATCGTCGTCGATGTCGGCGTCACCTTTCCGGATTCGGCGCATCCGGGCGTCGACCTGATCCTGCCCGACACGCGCTTCATCGAGGAGAACCTCGACAGTCTGCGCGGCATCGTCATCACTCACGCACATGAGGACCATTACGGCGCTCTGCTCGACATCTGGCCGAGGCTGAAGGCGCCGGCCTGGATGACGCCGTTCACCGCCGGCCTGCTGGAGGCCAAGCGGCAGGGCGAGCAGAATGCGCCGAAGGTGCCGGCGATGATCTACCGGGCCGGCGAGAAATTCACCATCGGTCCGTTCGAGATCGAGGCCATCCCGGTCGCCCACTCGATTCCCGAGCCGATGTCGCTGGCGATCACCACTCCGGCTGGCACCGTCATCCACACCGGCGACTGGAAGATCGATCCGGAGCCGACGATCGGGCCGAAGACCGACGAGGCGCGCTTCCGCGCCTATGGCGACAAGGGCGTGCTGGCGCTGGTCTGCGATTCGACCAATGCGCTGCGGGAAGGGGAATCGCCTTCGGAAGTGGCGGTCGGCGAGGGGCTGAAGGGCGTCATCCAGAGCGCCAAGGGCCGCGTCGCCGTCACCACCTTCTCCTCCAATGTCGGCCGCATCGTTTCCATCGCCAGGGCGGCGCGCGACGCCGGCCGCCAGTGTCTGGTGCTCGGCCGTTCGCTGAAGCGCGTCATCGATGTCGCCGGCGAGCTCGGCTACATGGACGGGCTGCCGGAGTTCATCGCCGAGGAGGATTACGGCTTCATCCCGCGCGAGAACCTGGTCATCATCTGCACCGGCAGCCAGGGCGAGCCGCTGGCGGCACTTGCCAAGCTGTCGCGCGACGAGATGAAATCGGTGTCGCTGACGGCCGGCGACACCGTGGTGTTTTCCTCGCGCACCATCCCCGGCAACGAGAAGGCGATCCTCGAGATCAAGAACCGGCTGATCGACCTCGGCATGAAGATCGTCGAGGACGGCGATGCGCTGGTGCACGTCTCCGGCCATCCGCGCCGCAGCGAATTGCGCAAGATGTATGAATGGGTGCGGCCGCAGATCGGCGTGCCGGTGCATGGCGAGGCGGCGCATCTGGTGGCGCAAGGGTCGCTGATGTCGATGTCCGGCATCGGCCAGGTGGCGCAGGTGCGCGACGGCGACATGCTGAGGCTCTATCCGGGCGCCGCGACCATTGTCGACCAGGTGCCGTTCGGCCGCGTCTACAAGGACGGCCGGCTGATCGGCACCGACCAGGCGATGGGCATCCGCGACCGGCGCAAGCTGTCCTTTGCCGGTCATGTCGCCGTCAATGTCGTGCTCGACGACAAATATGAGCTTGCCGGCGATCCCGACCTGGTGGCGATCGGCGTCGCCGAGGCGGACGCAAGCGGCGAGACGCTGGAGGACCTGATGCTCGATGCGGCAATCGGCGCCGTGGACTCGATCCCCCGTCAGCGCCGAAAAGACCTCGACCTGGTGCAGGAGGCGGTGCGCCGCGCGGTGCGCGGTGCCGCCAACGAAGCCTGGGGCAAGAAGCCGCTGGTGACGGTGTTCGTCACGCGGTGACGAACAAGGGAATAGGGGAGTACGGCAGTAGGGGAATAGGGAAGAATAAGCAGTCTGTATTTGTTCAGACTCGTTTCCCTACTCCCATACTGCCCTACTCCCTTACTCCCCTAAAGCGGAGCGCTTTATGCTCGGACGCCTGAACCATGTCGCGCTTGCCGTGCCGGATCTGGCCGCGGCAATGGCGGCCTATCGCGACACGCTCGGCGCGCGGCTGAGCGCGCCGCAGGCGCTGCCGGAACATGGCGTGACCGTGGTGTTCGTCGATGTCGGCAACACCAAGATCGAATTGCTGGAACCGTTGGGCGAGAACTCGCCGATCACAGCGTTCCTGGAGAAGAACCCCTCGGGCGGCATGCACCATGTGTGCTATGAGGTGGATGACATCGTGGCCGCGCGCGACCGGCTCAAGGCCAGCGGCGCGCGCGTGCTGGGTGACGGCAGCCCGAAGATCGGCGCGCATGGCAAGCCGGTGCTGTTCCTGCATCCCAAGGATTTCTTCGGCACGCTGGTCGAACTGGAGCAATCATGAGCTGGGTCTCGTTCATCGCGCTGTTCTTCGCCACCTGGTGGGTGGTGCTGTTTGCCGTCCTGCCGTTCAGCCTCAGAACCCAGGATGAGGACAAGGATGTGACACTGGGCACCGTTCCCAGCGCGCCGCGCGGACCGCATATGCTGCGTGCGGCGTTCCGGACGACGATCGCCACGCTGGTTCTTCTCGGCATCTTTTACGGCATCACGCGGGGGCTTGGCCTCGGCATCGACGACATCCCGCACATCGTGCCGGACTTCAACCAGACGCCGAAGAATTAACGACGCAGTCGACCCAAAGTCATCCCATTGCTTGCGACTCGCTTCAGCCGGAAATCCGATAGCCGGCTGTCGAACTCTCGTTGAGATGACGTTAGGTGAAGCAGTTTGGCAACCTGCCAGACTAAGCAGATGATTGCACAAAAAAAATGCAAGGCACGAGGCCTTGCAATTTAAACGCGTCCGATCTGTTTCCGGTGTCCGGCGGCAGCGAGTGACCGCGCCTAGATCGCATCCTCCCAAGACTTTGACCGCGTAGGAGAGCAGATTATTTTCCGCCCTCTCGGTTATCGGGGCACACTAGCCTAAGGCAGATGAAATTGTCACGAAGAATTTTGCCCGCAAACGGGCAATATCGTGCTGCACTGCACAATAGTACGGCAGGCCTTGCTTGTGAAACGATCAACCGGGCGGTTGCGGCACTTCGGGCGCTCGCTCGGGTTTCCAATCCGCCATGAAATGGCTATGAAGCCGGGGCAAGCAGCCCATGCCGCGCCGATTCCGGCGAGGCCATCCTCTCTCACGGACCAGTCCATGCGTTTGTCGCGCTATTTCCTGCCCATTCTCAAAGAAAATCCGCGCGAGGCCGAGATCGTCTCGCACCGGCTGATGCTGCGCGCCGGCATGATCCGCCAGCAGTGACAGGGCAGCTTCTCCTGGCTGCCGCTCGGCAAGCGGGTTCTGGACAAGGTTTGCCGGATCATCCGCGAGGAGCAGGACCGCGCCGGCGCCCTGGAGATCCTGATGCCGACCATCCAGTCGGCCGAGTTGTGGCGCGAAAGCGGCCGCTATGACGACTACGGCAAGGAGATGCTGCGCATCAAGGACCGGCAGGAGCGCGAGATGCTCTACGGGCCGACCAATGAGGAAATGGTCACCGAGATCTTCCGCGCTTATGTGAAGTCCTACAAGGACCTGCCGCTCAACCTCTACCACATCCAGTGGAAATTCCGCGACGAGGTGCGGCCGCGCTTCGGCGTTATGCGTTCTCGCGAATTCCTGATGAAGGACGCCTATTCCTTCGACCTCAACTACGAGGGCGCCAAGGCCGCCTACAACCGGATGTTCGTGTCCTATCTCAGGACGTTCACGCGCATGGGCCTGCAGGCGATCCCAATGCGCGCCGACACCGGGCCGATCGGCGGCGACCTAAGCCACGAGTTCGTCATCCTGGCCGACACCGGCGAGAGCCAGGTGTTCTGCCATCGAGACTATCTCTCGCTCGCCGTGCCGGGCGCGAACACCGACTTTTCCAACGACGCCGAGATCGCCGACATCGTCAAGACGTGGACGACCCCCTATGCCGCCACCGACGAGATGCATGACGAGGCGGCCTGGGACAAGGTCTCCGAGGGCGACAAAGTCTCGGCGCGCGGCATCGAGGTCGGCCATATCTTCCATTTCGGCGAGAAGTACTCCAAGCCGATGGGCGCCAAGGTGACCGGGCCCGACGGCAAGGATCATTTCGCTTCGGGCGGCTCCTACGGCATCGGTCCCTCGCGGCTGGTCGCGGCGATCATCGAGGCGAGCCATGACGACAACGGCATCATCTGGCCCGACGCGGTGGCGCCGTTCGACATCGGCCTGATCAACATGAAGGTGGGCGACGCCGAATGCGACCGCGTCTGCGACGAGCTCTATGCCGCACTCTCCGGCGCCGGCAAGGACGTGCTCTATGACGACACCGACCAGCGGCCGGGTGGCAAGTTCGCCACCGCCGACCTGATCGGCCTGCCCTGGCAGGTGATCGTCGGGCCGCGCGGCGTAGCCGCCGGTGAGATCGAGATCAAGAACCGCAGGACCGGCGAGCGCGAGACGCTGCCGATCGAAGCGGCGAAGAAGCGCCTCGGTATCGCCGCATGAGCCAGGCGGCCGCAGCCAAAGCCCCGGCCGTCAAAGCCCCAGCCGCCGGCGCCTTTTCGGTGTTCGAGCGCATGGTTGCCTGGCGCTACCTGCGCTCGCGGCGCAAGGAGACGGTGATCTCGGTCATCGCCTCGATCTCCTTCCTCGGCATCATGCTGGGGGTGGCCACGCTGATCGTCGTCATGGCGGTGATGAACGGGTTCCGCGCCGAGCTGTTGACCCGCATCCTCGGCGTCAACGGCCATCTGATCGCGCAGCCGCTCGATTCGCCGCTCGAGGACTATGCCCAGGTGGCGAGCCGCATCAACGGCGTGGCAGGCGTCAAATACGCGATTCCCCTGATCGACGGCCAGGTGCTGGCGCAAGGCAATGTCGGCGGCGGCACAGGCGCGCTGGTGCGCGGCATACGCGGCGAGGATCTCGGCAAGATCTCGATCGTCTCCGGCAACATCAAGCAGGGCACGCTGGACGGCTTCGACACCGGCGAGGGCGTGGCGATCGGCAAGCGCATGGCCGAGAATCTTGGCCTCGTGCTCGGCGACACCATCACGCTGATCTCGCCGGAAGGCGACGTGACGCCGCTTGGCACGACGCCGCGCATGAAGGGCTACAAGATCGCGGCGATCTTCGAGGTCGGCATGTCGGAGTATGACAGCTCGATCGTCTACATGCCGTTCTCGGAGGCGCAGCTCTATTTCAACATGGACGGGCGGGCGCAGACCATAGAGATCTATGTCGACAATCCCGACAATGTCGATGCGCTGAAGCCGCTCGTCGAGCAGGCGGCGCAGCGGCCGATCGACCTTGTCGACTGGCGCCAGCGCAACGAGACGTTCTTCTCGGCGCTGCAGGTCGAGCGCAACGTTATGTTCATGATCCTGACGCTGATCGTGCTGGTGGCGGCTCTGAACATCATTTCCGGCCTCGTGATGCTGGTGAAGGACAAGGGTCACGACATTGCCATCCTGCGCACGATGGGCGCCTCGCGTGGCGCCATCCTGCGTATCTTCCTGATGACGGGGGCGGCCATCGGCGTCACCGGCACTGTCGCCGGCGTGCTGCTCGGCGTCGTCATCTGCCTCAACATCGAATCGATCCGCCAGTTCTTCTCGTGGATGACGGGCAGGATCCTGTTCAATCCCGAGCTTTATTTCCTCAGCCAGCTGCCGGCGAAGATGGACCCGCGCGAGACGACCTATGTCGTCATCATGGCGCTGGTGCTCTCCTTCCTAGCGACTGTGTTTCCGGCATGGCGGGCCGCCCGCCTCGATCCGGTCGAAGCCTTGAGGTACGAGTGATGGCCGAGGCCATTATCGAGCTGAAGAGCGTCGAGCGGCACTATGTCCAGGGCCCGCGCAAGCTCACCATTCTTAACGGCGCCGACTTTTCGCTGCGGCGCGGCGAGATGGTGGCGCTGGTGGCGCCGTCCGGCACCGGCAAGTCGACGCTGCTGCACACGGCCGGGTTGCTTGAGCGGCCCGACGCCGGCGACGTGATTCTGAGCGGGCGCGCCTGCGGCCGGCTCTCCGACGAGGAACGCACGGCCATCCGCCGCAACGACGTCGGCTTCGTCTATCAGTTCCATCACCTGCTGCCGGAGTTTTCCGCGCTGGAAAACATCATGATGCCGCAGCTGATCAAGGGGCTGACGCGCAAGGAGGCGGCCGAGCGGGCGGCACAGCTGCTCGACTACATGCAGATCGGCAAGCGCGCGCATCATCGGCCGTCGGAGCTCTCGGGCGGTGAGCAGCAGCGCGTGGCAATCGCGCGCGCCGTCGCCAACGCGCCGCTGGTGCTTTTGGCCGACGAGCCGACCGGCAATCTCGACCCGGTCACCGCTTCCTATGTGTTCGAGGCGCTGGAGGCGCTGGTCAGGCAATCGGGCCTCGCGGCGCTGATCGCCACCCACAACCACGAGTTGGCATCGCGCATGGATCGGCGGGTGACGTTGGCCGAGGGCAAGGTCGTCCCCCTTTAGGTCACGGCGATATTCGGGTGAGGCCGGCCTGCGAAAGGCGGCTTCCTGCGCTTCCGGTGCTCACGTACTTCAAGTGCGCTCCGCTCCGGTTCTCGGAACCCACCATTCTCGACTCGGCCTGCCCCGAATCTCGGCGTGCACGGCGACCTGACTGCCAAGACTTTCTGTCCGCCGTGAACGCAAGACCGGCGCGCATTCGCCTGTCAACCTTTCCTTAACCCTGCCGGATTGAGGGCCCGAAATTTCCGGGCGGCGCCTTTTTGCGGTCGTTGACATTCGAACAAAATTAGAACAAATTACGAACATACTAACAACTGGAGAGAGTTATGTCGGACCTTGTTCAGGATGTTGTGTCGCTCGTTTGCATGAGCACGTTTCTGATTTCCATGGCGATCTGGATGGGCGCCATGTGAGGACCATGCCTTGCGGCCGGCTGTCGCAAGCGCTTCGACGTTAAGCTTTTCTTGTCCGCCAAGACGCTAGGTTGCACCGAAGACAGGGAGCAATACCGGTGTCGCCGATCGTGATGGCCATCCTCCTGGCCGGCAATCTCGGACTGATTTTTCTGCTGATGACCGTGCCGCTGGGTTTGCGTACGGTCACGGTGTCCCGGCTGGTGGCGGCGGACCGCCATCGGCTCTGGCAGGCGCTATGGCCGTTCGGCAGCGATGCCGGCTGGTCGGGCGAGATCGTTTCGACGCAGGCACTGGATGGGGAGGGCATGGCCCGGATCACCCTGTCCTGGGAGGGGCGCGATGGCCAGCCGATCGAACGCAGGGTCGCGCTTGAAAATGTCGTCGAGGCCAGCCGGTTCTCCATGCGCGTCCTCGACGATTCTTCGCTCGATGCCTCGTTCTGGGCAAACTATCGCGAAACCATCGAGCTCGCGGCCGAAGGCGGCGCGACCCGGGTGAGTCTCAGCCAGACCGATCGCTATCGCGGCGTCGCGTTCCTGATCTTCCGCTATTTCGCCATGCGTCGCGAGCTCGGCAAGCTGCAGCGCTGGGCGAGGACCGGAGAGTATCGCAAGGGCGGCTGGTTCGAGCATCCGCTGAGCCAGGTCGGATTCGCCGTGCTTTCGGCCTTCATCCTGTGGCCGTTCTTCGGCCTCAGCCTTGGCGGCCTGGCGCTGGCCGCGATCCTGACCTCGGTGGTCGCCCTGCACGAGCTCGGCCATATGGCGGCATTCCGGCTGATGGGACATAGCAGGGCGCGCATGATCTTCATCCCGCTGCTCGGCGGTATCGCCATCGGCGGCAGGCCCTACGACAGCCGCTTCGAGGTGGCCTTCGTGGCGCTGATGGGCGCCGGCTTCTCGGCCTTCCTGGTGCCCGTGCTGATTGCCGCCAGCGGGCTTGCCAGAGGCGAGGGGCATGGCGCAGTCGCCGCGCTGCTGGCGACGCTGGCAGGCTTTTCCGCGCTCTTCAACATCGCCAATCTGGTGCCGGTGTGGAAGTTCGACGGCGGCCAGGTGCTGCGCCAGATCTGCCCCGGACCGATCGCGCTGGCACTGGCTTCGTTCCTGCTGCTGTCAGCCCTGCTGGCGCTCGGCTGGCTGGCCGGCTTTTCGCCGGGCTTCCTGCTTGCGGCCGGCGTCGTGTTCCTGATCCTCAGCCTGCTCACCATGGGCAGCGCGGTGAAGCCGCGCCATGAGCTGAAGCCGATTCGCACCTTGGACCGTTTCGCCATGGCCGGCGCGCTACTCGCGGTCTTCGCCATCCACGGCTACGGGGTGCTGTGGGCGTCGGCGCAACTGGTCTGAGCCGAATTCGGCATAGGCTTCAGCCGGCCTTGCGGATCGCCTCGACGGCTGAAGCGGCGGCGGGGCCGAACGCATGTTCGAAAGCGGATTTCAGCGCCAGGTCAAGGTCGGCCATGGTCACCGGCAGGCCGAGGTCGACCAGGCTGGTCACGCCATGGTCCTCGACGCCACAGGGCACGATGCCGGTGAAGTGTCCGAGTTCCGGCTCGACATTGATGGCGATGCCATGAAAGCTCACCCAGCGCCTCAGCCTGATGCCTATTGCCGCGATCTTGTCCTCGGCCGGCGTGCCGTCGGCAAGCGCAGGGCGGTCCGGCCGCACCACCCAGACGCCGACCCTGTCCTCGCGCCGCTCACCGCGCACGTTGAAGGCGGCGAGCGTCGCGATGATCCACTCTTCGAGCGCGGCAACGAAAGCGCGCACATCCTCGCGTCGGCGCTTGAGGTCGAGCATAACATACGCGACCCGCTGGCCAGGACCGTGATAGGTGTATTCGCCGCCGCGGCCGGCCGAAAAGACCGGAAACCGGTCGGGCTCGATCAGGTCCTCGATGCGGGCGCTGGTGCCGGCCGTGTAGAGCGGCGGATGCTCGACCAGCCAGACCATCTCGCCGGCGGCACCGCTGCGGATCGCCTCGGCGCGCGCCTCCATGAAGGCGATCGCCT
>NZ_RZOT01000739.1:0-2150 GCF_003999085.1 Mesorhizobium sp. M4A.F.Ca.ET.090.04.2.1 | reverse complement strand
AACTTCAGGTCGGCCATCTCGGCCGGCGTCGGCGCGCGCTTGGTCACCACCTTCAGTTCGAGATCGTCGACCACCGCATTGTCGCGGCCCTGGACGAGCAGTCCGCCGGAGACCGATTTCACCGTGGTACCGGCGGCGCGCGGATCGGGCAGGCCGCCGGTGACCAAAAGGCGCAGGTTCTTCTTGGCGGCGACAATCGCTGCCGCGTGCTCGGACGCGTCGGGCGCGATGATGACCTCGGTGAAGGTCTTGACGATCTCCTCCGCCGCTTCGGCGTCGAGGATGCGGTTCATGGCGACGATGCCGCCGAAGGCCGAGACCGGGTCGCAGGCGAGCGCCTTGGCGTAGGCCACCTTCAGCGAGGTCGCTTCGGCGACACCGCAGGGGTTGGCGTGCTTGATGATGGCGACGGCGGCTGTGGTGGCAGGATCGAACTCGCCGACCAGCTCGAAGGCGGCGTCGGTGTCGTTGATGTTGTTGTAGGAGAGCTGCTTGCCCTGCAACTGACGCGCTGTGGCGACCCCCGGCCGCTTGTCGCCATTGAGGTACAAGCCGGCGCCCTGGTGCGGGTTCTCGCCATAGCGCATCACCTGATCAAGCCTGCCGCCGAAGGCGCGCCAGGTCGGATGCTCGATCTCCAGCGCTTCGGCGAACCAGCCGGAAATCGCGGCGTCGTAGCTGGCGGTGCGGGCGAAGGCCTTGGCCGCCAGCTTCTTGCGGAAATCCAGCGACAGCGAGCCGATATTCATCTCCAGCGCGTTGAGCACCGCCGCATAGTCTTCGGGATCGGTAACGATGGCGACATAGGCGTGGTTCTTGGCCGAGGCGCGGATCATCGCCGGTCCGCCGATGTCGATGTTCTCGACGATCGAGGCGTAGCCGGCGCCGGAACGGCGCACCTCCTCGAACGGATAGAGGTTGGAAACGACGAGGTCGATCGGCTCGATATGATGGTCGCGCATCGCCTTCGAATGCTCAGGGTCGTCGCGCACGCCGAGCAGCGCGCCATGCACCGAGGGATGCAGCGTCTTGACGCGGCCGTCCATGATCTCGGGAAAGCCGGTCAGTTCGGAGACGTCACGCACCGCCATGCCGGCGTCGGCGATCGCCTTGGCCGTGCCGCCGGTCGAAACCAGCTCGACGCCGGCGGCGGCGAGCGCCTTGGCGAAGTCGATCAGGCCGGTCTTGTCGAAGACGGACAGCAGCGCGCGGCGCACGGGAACGAGGTCGGGCGCGGGAATGTTCTTGGCGGCGACGGCCATGGGCTGGCGGCCTTTCAAGGCTGGATTGGAAGAAGCCCGCGCCGTAGCACATGAGATCAGGAAATCAAGCGCCGTGCGGCTGGCATCACACGCTGTTGCGCGCCGTCAGTTGTTTTCCGGATAGCCGGCGATGGTCGTCCTGGTCAGCTGCCAGTGGACCTCCGATATCTCCGAGGCCTTGAAGGCAAGCACGATCTGCCGGCTGCGGCGCGGCCCGCCGAGCCCGGCGAAATAGATCGACTCCTCCACCTCGGGCACGATGCCAGCGCATGTGAACACCCAGGTATCGCCCTGGTCAGCGGCGAGCACCAGGCGGTCATGCTCGTCCTGCAGCAGGTTGATGTCGGGGTGGACGTGGAAGCGCACGGCGACGAAGTCGCGGCCATTGTTGCGGATCGCGGCCCCGCCGGGGCGCTGGAAGCGGTCCCGGCCCGTCAGCACATTGCCGTTGCTCGACAGTTTCATTTCGCGCTCGTGCAGGAACCCGAAGCGCTGGACATAGCCGTCATGGCGGGCAAGGAAGCCCTGGCTGCCCTTCAGGTCAGTCCGCTTGCAGGGCACATGCTGCGGACCGCCGATCAAGGGCGAGCCGAGCAGGTCATTGACGCGCAGCGAATGGCTGAAACGCGCCGAGGACGTGTCGTTGACGGTGGCGGTCGAATGCGCGGCGGTGGCGCGGGCCAGCGGCCGGAACTCGGCGGCGCCATAGGTGTCGATGCCGGCATTGACGATGTAGTGCTGGCGGCCGGAGGACATCTCGAAGGCGAGGCAGCCGGCGTGCGCGGCGTTGGACACGTCAACGGGCGGCGGCAGGCCGGTGTCGGCGATGACGGTGACGCCGCCCATCGACAGGCGCTCATAGCCGGAATGCGGCGCGTGCAGCAGCGG
>NZ_RZOT01000738.1:0-2185 GCF_003999085.1 Mesorhizobium sp. M4A.F.Ca.ET.090.04.2.1 | reverse complement strand
GCGCCGGCACCGGGGCGGAGTTCTCGCTGCTGCCGGCGCAGAACGCCACCGGCAACTGGGTCAAGGTCACCCAGCGTATTCCGGTGCGCCTGGAACTGACCGATCCTGACGCAAAAATGGCGCTGCGCACCGGCATGAGCGCCACCGTCACCGTCGACACAGGCGTTGCGCGCGGCCTGCCGAAGATCTTCGGCCACGCCACGGCCGGCGAGGCGGCTGAGTAAAAGACGATCCCGGGCGCCTTGGCGGCCGGTTGAACAATGCCGGAAGCCCCCCGGACCGGCGGTGGATGTGAATGGCAGGGGCCGTGGGAGGAGTGGGAAGGAGAGGTTGGAGCCGGCCGGCGTTGCGGCTTGATCGAAACCTCCGATCCTTCGGCATGGGATCCTTCGGTCCTCAGGTTTCCGGGCGGCGGCGCCCGTACAAACGAGACGCTCGGTCGATGTAACCCCCACATCGATAGTCGCGTCCCACCGCGATGAGGGTCTCTCCAAGGCCTCGCCGCCCGGAAACCTTCGTGTACACGTTTTTGTTACCTGCTGGAAGATTGGCATCATGAGCAGCCCAGAGCCCTTTCGAGACGTGCCGCACCGCGGCCTGATCACGGTCGCGCTCATGCTGGCGACGGTCATGCAGGCGCTCGACACCACCATCGCCAACGTCGCGCTGCCGACCATGACCGGCGATCTCGGCGCCTCGCCGGACAACATCAACTGGGTGCTGACCTCCTACATCGTCGCCGCCGCGATCATGACGCCGGTCACCGGCTGGCTGGCCGACCGCCTCGGCCGCAAGGAACTGTTCCTGACGGCCGTCGTCGGCTTCACCATCTTCTCCATGCTGTGCGGCCTGGCGTGGAGCCTCGAGACCATCGTCCTGTTCCGGTTGATGCAAGGCGTGTTCGGTGCCGCGATCGTACCGCTGTCGCAGACCTTCCTGCTCGACATCAACCCGAAGGAGCGCCACGGCCAGGCGATGGCGATCTGGGGCGCGGGCATCATGCTGGGGCCGATCCTGGGCCCGACGCTGGGCGGCTGGCTGACCGAGAATTTCAACTGGCGCTGGGTGTTCTTCATCAACCTGCCGGTCGGCATCCTCGCCTTCCTTGGCATGGCCGCCTATCTGCCGGCCGTTGCCCGGCGGGTGCGCAGCTTCGATTTCTTCGGCTTCGCCATGATATCGCTCGGCGTCGGCGCATTGCAGCTGATGCTGGATCGCGGCGGCGAGGTCGACTGGTTTTCCTCGGTCGAGATCTGGATCGAGCTCGGCCTGGCCATCACCGGCTTCTGGGTGTTCACCATCCACACAGTGACGGCCGAGCACCCGTTCATCGATCCCAAGATCTTCCTCGACCGCAATTTCGTGACCGGCCTGGCGTTCATCTTCGTCATGGGCGTGCTCATCCTGGCCTCGATGTCGCTGCTGCCCCCGATGCTGTCGACCATCTTCGGTTATCCCACCATGACCATCGGCGTCGTCATCGGTCCCCGCGGCGTAGGCACGATGATTTCGATGCTCGTCGTCGGGCGGCTCATGAGCAAGATCGACGCCCGCATCCTCGTCGTCATCGGCTTCCTTTTGACCGCGCAATCGCTCTACACCATGTCCAGCTTCTCGCCGCAGATGGATAACTGGCTCATCCTCAGTTCCGGCGTCATCCAGGGGCTGGGCATGGGAATGGTGTTCGTGCCGCTGTCGACGGTCGCCTTCGCCACGCTCGACGCGCGCTACCGCACCGATGCCACCGCGCTGTTCAGCCTGGTGCGCAATCTCGGCTCCTCGATCGGCGTGTCGGTGGTGACGGTCCTGATGGTGCGCAACACCCAGATCAACCACACCGAGCTTTCGGCCTTCATCAACCCGTTCAACCCAAATCTCTGGGCCGCTTCGCCGGCGGCGGCGAGCGGCGATCCGACGGCGCTGTCGCAGATCGATCGGCTGGTCAACATCCAGGCGATGATGATCTCCTACGTCAACGATTTCAAAATCCTGATGGTGATGACGCTGCTTGCCATTCCGTTCGTCTTCCTGCTGCGCAAGCCGAAGGCGGCGCCGGCGGGCGGCGCGTCAGCAGCGCATATGGACTGACGTTTGCTGACGCAATTCCAGGAAAAGTGTGAAACGGTTTTCCGTCCGGAATTGCGTACAAACAAATAGTCAGACGAGTTCAGCGGTTCTACCAGAC
>NZ_RZOT01000737.1:0-2192 GCF_003999085.1 Mesorhizobium sp. M4A.F.Ca.ET.090.04.2.1 | reverse complement strand
GCCTTGACCGGCCCGCCCATCGTCGACTGGCGCTTCAGCGCGTCGGCCTCGGCGGCGGCGGCTTGCGCTGCGCGCCTTGCGGCGGCGATGAAGTCGGACTTGGCCGCGTCGCTCTCGCTGCGCTTGACGGGCGGGCTACGCTCGTCGCGCACGCGCTTCATGATGGCGCTGAGGTCTGGTGCGCCCGAGCCTGGCTCCAGCGGCCGGTTGGCAAGTTTCGGGTCGAGCGGCTGGTCGATGTCGACGCTTGGGGCGTCGACCTCAGGCGCCGAACCGGCGAGCGGCGGCGTATCCGCCTGCTTCTTGCCCCTGAAGGCGCGCGCCAGTCCGCCGAACATCGATTTCTTGCCGGCCTTCTCGCCCTTTTCGGCGATCGTGTCCGAACCGAGCGCCGCCATGGCGGCGGCCGCCGCCGCTTCAGCCGGCGAACGTGGCGCCGGCTCGTCGCGCGCAACCGGTTCGTTGCGCAGGATGGCGGCGGCACGGGTGTCGAGATCGGCGATGTCCCCGGCCAGCGGCAGCGGCTGGTCGATATCCATCGACGGCGCATCCTGCACCGCTATCTTGGAGCCGCGGCTCCCGCGCTTACTCGCCGGCTGCGGGTCGATGAGTTCGCTGACGGCTTCCACAGGCTCGCTGGTTTCCAGCGAACCCAGCCGGTCGACGATCTTGAGCAGCGTGTCGTGGATGGCCTCGAAGGTGCGCGAATTGCGTTCGTCGGAACGGCGCGTCAGGGCTTCGAGCGTCTTCAGGTCCTGCGCAAGGCCGCTGACCGCCGCTGTATTGGCGCTCGTATCGGCCATCGAACGCACCGCGCTCTCGGCCGCCTCGCGCGCCGCGCTGAGGATGGTATCGCGTGTTCCGGCCAGCGACTTCTCGATCTCGTTGAGGCGCGGGCTGATGTCCTCGAATTCCGGCAGCGGCGTGCCGGGCCTGGTGAGATGCGCCGAAAGCCCGGCGACCTGCGCCTCCAGGCTGCGGATCAGCGCCGGGTCGATGCCGGCGACCTGAGCGGCCGATGTTTCAAGCCGGCTTGATATGTCTTCCAGCCGGCTTTCCAGGCCGCGGATCGCCGCTTCGTTGGCGGGATCGGGGACCCGCGTCTCCAGGCGCTTGGCGAGCGCGGTGAAGCGGGCGTCGATGGCATCCATGATGCCGGCGCTGTCGGCCTGCGGCATGCGCTGGTCGAGCCTGTCGGCAACCTCGTCCAGCCGCCGCTCGAGATCGCGAAACAGCATGTTGCCCTGTTCGATCGCATCACCCTGCCGGCGTTCCATCATCCCCGACAGCGCGTCGAAGCGCTGTTCAAGTCCCTGGAAGATATAATCGGCATCGGGCATGGCTGGCGCGTGGTCGATTTTGTCGGCGATCAGCGCGATCTGCCTGCCGAGCCGTTCCATGGCCTGCTCCGGCAGGTTGGCGCGGCCGGCCAGCTCGTCGACGCGGCTCGACAGAAGGTTGAGCCGGTCCATAACCTCTCGACCGGGCTGGGCCTGGGTCACTTCCTCGATCTGCTGCGCCAGCGAGGCGATCCGCTTCTCGATGCGCTCGAAGGGTTCCGGGTCGAAGGCATTGGCCTGCGCGGCAACGGTCGAGGCGACGATGGCGCGGGAGATCTCGTCCAGCCGCTCGTCGATCATGCCGAACGTGTCGCTGCCTCGATTGCTCTGCTGGCTGGCGAACTGGTCGACGGCACCGGCAAGCGTGCGGACCTTTTCCTCCAGTGAGCGCAGCGACAGCGATTCCGGCAGGTTGTTGACGGCATTGCTGATCTGCTCGAGGCGGTCGGTCAACGCCGAAAGGCCTGGATTGTCGGAGCGCTTGCGCTGGTCGGCGTCGACACGGTCCTCGAAGGCGCTCCAGCGGCGGTCGAAGTCGTCCCATCGGCGATCGACCGCCCGCACGCTTTCCTCGCGCGCCAGCGTGTCCAGCGCGCCCTTGACCTGCTCCATCTCGAGCCTGAGCAGGTTGACGCTCCTGTCGTCGCTCTTCTCAGCCAGCGTCTGGATGGCGCCGGACAGCCGCTCGAATTCGAGGCCGAGCTCGGCGCTGCCCTTGTCCGCCTGGCCATTCGCCTGGAAGGCGCGCTCGATGTCGTTGCGCAGCGCGTCGAACTCGCGCTTGAGGCCGGCGGTCATCTGGTGGCGCAATTCCTCGCGCAGGCCGCGCAGCTCGCCGGCGATCTTGCCGAC
>NZ_RZOT01000736.1:0-2206 GCF_003999085.1 Mesorhizobium sp. M4A.F.Ca.ET.090.04.2.1 | reverse complement strand
CTGCTGGTCGCCGATCTGGAAAGCGAAATCGAGCTTTTGTGGATGACGGGTGAACTGCGGCTGGAGCGCCCGACGGTCGAACGCGAAATCGCCTGGGGCCTGCATTTCTTTCGCGAAGTCATCTTCGAGGCGACGCCGCAGCTCTATGGCAAGCTCCAAGGCGCCTTCGAGCGTCACTATCCGGAAGAGCCGATCAGAGTTCCCTCCTTCATGCGCTATGCTTCGTGGATCGGCGGCGACCGCGATGGCAATCCCAACGTGACGGCCGCGGTCACGGCCCATGCCATGGCCGAATACCGCAATACCGCCATAGGCTGGTATCTGGCGCAGGTGCAGCGGCTGGTGTCGGTGCTCAGCGCCAGCTCGAACGTTATCGACCTGCCGGCCAGCTTCGAGCCGGTGCTGCAAACGGCGCTCGATAAAAGCGGACAGGGACACGAGCTCGCCGCCCGCAACCCTGACGAACCACTTCGCCAGTTCGCCTCGGCCCTGCTTGCCCGGCTGATCGCCACGCGGGATGGCGGGACGCCAGCGTACCCCTCGGCGGAGGCGTTTCGGACCGATCTCAACGCCCTGTCTTCAGTGCTCGAAGCGATCGGCGGACGCGCGGTAGCCAGGCGTTTCGTCCAGCCGCTGCTTTGGCAGGTCGGAAGCTTCGGCTTCCGCACGGTTTCGCTCGACGTCAGGCAGAACTCCACGGTCGTCAACCGCGTGCTGGCCGAGCTGTTTGCGCTGACAAATCCCGCTGACCCGGTGGCAGTCGGCACGCCGCTATGGTCGGCGCGCATTCGTGCTGCCTTGAGCCAGGGCGAGCAGCTGAAGATCAACGCAGACCGGCTCTCGCCTGAAGCAGGCGAACTACTTTCGACGTTCTCGGTCATCGCCAGGCACATCTCCGGATCGGATGGCGACGCGGTCGGCGCTTTCGTTCTCAGCATGACCCGCTCGGCCGACGACCTGCTCGCTGTCTATCTGCTGGCGCAATATTGCGGCCTTTCGACCGCGCCCGGTGGCGGCGGCACAATCCGGCTGCGGATCGTGCCCTTGTTCGAGACCATCGCCGATCTGCAGGCCGCCCCGGGCATCCTGAACGGATTGCTCGGCGTTTCGCTGGTGAGGCGCACGGTGCAAGATTTCGGCGCGCGCCAGGAAATCATGCTCGGCTATTCGGACTCCAACAAGGACGGCGGTTTCCTGGCCTCCAATTGGGAACTGGCAAAAGCGCAAAAGCGCCTCGCGGCGATCGGGCGCAAGCACAAGGTCAGGATCAGTTTCTTCCACGGCCGCGGCGGCTCCGTCAGCCGTGGCGGTGCGCCGACCGGGCGGGCAATCGCGGCGCAGCCGGCAGGCACCGTCGCCGGAACCATGCGGGTGACCGAGCAGGGCGAGGTCGTCTCGTCGAAATTCGCCAATCGCGGCACCGGCCTCAACCAGCTCGAGATTCTCGCCGCTGGCGTGCTGGCTCACAGTGTAGGATCGCCCGGCGATGTCGAGCTGAAGGAAGCGCCGGAGTTCGACGAAGCGCTGGAAGCGCTGGCAGGCATGTCGCAGGCATCCTATGCCGGGCTGATGGCCGAGCCCGGCTTCCTCAACTATTTCAACCAGGCGAGCCCGGTCGCGGAGCTGGCGCTCTTGAAAATGGGTTCGCGGCCGGACCGCCGTTTTGGCGCCAGCGGCATCGCCGACCTGCGCGCCATTCCATGGGTGTTCGCCTGGAGCCAGAACCGTCATCTGTTGACCGGCTGGTATGGCATCGGCAGCGCGATGAGCTCCTTCGTCACCGTGCGCGGCGAGGCCGGGCGCGACCTTCTGGCCCGCATGTTCGAGCACTCGCGCTTCTTCCGCCTGATCGTCGACGAGGCCGAGAAGACGCTTTACCAGTCCGACATGGAGATCGCGCGGCTCTACGCCGGCCTGGTGTCCGACAGCGATGCGGCCGGACGAATCCACGCCCGCATCGCCGCTGAATATGAGTTGACGCGACGCCTGATCGGCGACCTCACGGGAGGCGATCTCTCCGCGCGCTTTCCGATGTTCAAGCGGCGTTTCGACAATCTGCGGCGACAGATGGATGACATCCACCGGCTGCAGGTCGATCTGCTGCGTGAAGTTCGCGCCAATACCGGCGCAGCGGATCAAAAGCGGGCGACCGACGCCCTGCTCGTCTCGATCAACTGCATCTCGGCGGGGCTGGGGTGGACGGGGT
>NZ_RZOT01000735.1:0-2209 GCF_003999085.1 Mesorhizobium sp. M4A.F.Ca.ET.090.04.2.1 | reverse complement strand
CCCTTGAGGGGGAGATGTCCGGCAGGACAGAGGGAGGTGCTCAGGCGCGGCATTTCTCATAACCAGCATATCGCCAACCCACCGAGGCGCGCATGACCCGCGCCCTCACCCTCATCCGCCGCCGTCTCCTCGGCAGCGTCTTCGTGCTGCTGATCGTCGTCATCGGCACCTTCCTCCTGCTCGAGGCAGCCCCCGGCGACGCGGTCGACGCCTATATCGTCTCGACCGGCGGCGATGCCGGCATGATCGAGGTGCTGCGCCATCGCTGGGGCCTGGACCAGTCGGAAATGACGCGGCTCGCCAACTATCTCTGGGCGCTGCTGCATCTCGACCTCGGCCAGTCCGTCACCTTCTCCAGGCCGATCCGTGACGTCATCCTCGAACGCTTGCCGACCACGCTTCTCCTGATGGGCAGCGCCACCGCGCTCTCCTTCGGCCTCGGTTCGGCGCTCGGCATCTATGCCGGCGCGCGGCCTGGCAGCTTTCGCGACCGTTTCCTGTCGATCGGCTCATTGGCGCTCTATGCCGTGCCGGGCTTCTGGCTCGGCCTGGTGCTGATCGTCATCTTCGCCGTCGACCTGCGCTGGCTGCCGATCGGCGGCATCGAGACCATCGCCTCCGGCAGGACCGGGCTGTCGCGGGCCGCCGACATTGCCGCCCATCTCGTGCTGCCGGTCGCCGCGCTCGGTTTCATCTATCTCGCGCTTTACCTGCGCATGACGCGCGCCGGCATGGCCGAGGCCTGGCGGCAGGACTTTGTCCTCGCCGCCCGCGCCAGGGGGCTGTCGCGGCGTCGCATCGTGCTCGCCCACGTCGCCCGCAGCGCGCTCCTGCCGCTGGTCACTATGCTCGGCCTGCAGTCGGCGCAGATGCTCGGCGGCAGCGTCGTCATCGAAAGCGTCTTTGCCGTGCCCGGCCTCGGCCGGCTGGCGCAGGAGGCCGTCGCGGGACGTGACACGCCGCTGCTTCTCGGCATCATCCTGGTCAGCGCAGTGCTCGTCATCCTCATCAACCTCCTGGTTGACCTCGCCTACGCCCTGCTCGACCCCCGCGTCGGCGCCAGCGAGGCCGGCGCATGAGCCGGCTGCATCGCTTCTTCTGCACGCCGGAAGCGGTCGCCGGCGCCGTCATTTTTGCGACGCTCTTCGCCATGGCGCTTACCGCGCCGCTGCTCTTTCCCGGCGATCCGCAAGCCATTGCAGGTCCGGCATTGCTGTCGCCATTCCAAAACTGGTCGCTGCCGCTCGGCACCGATCGGCTCGGCCGCGACGTGCTGGCCGAGCTTTTCCACGGCGCCCGCACCTCGCTGGCCGTCGGTCTGGCGGCGGCCGCTGCCGCGCTGGTCATTGGCGCGGTGGTCGGCACGCTGGCCGGCTTTGCCGGCGGGCTGATCGACGAGGTGCTGATGCGCATTACCGATGCCTTCCAGACCGTGCCCGGCTTCCTGCTGGCCCTGGCCTTCGTCAGCATTGTCGGCCCTTCCCTCGGTGTGGTCGTTGCGGCCATCGCGCTTGGCGCCTGGACGGGACCGGCGCGCGTCGCGCGCGCCGAAGTGCTGTCGATCCGCGAACGCGACTATGTCGCCGGCGCCCGTGTCATCGGCATGCATCCGCTCGAGATCGCCTTTCGCGAAGTGCTCCCAAACGCGCTGCCGCCGGTGCTGGCACTGTCCTCGGTGATCGTCGCGGCGGCGATCCTGACGGAAGCCGCCCTGTCCTTTCTCGGCCTAGGCGACCCCAACCTCGTCACCTGGGGCGGCATGATCGCCGAAGGCCGTGCTGTTTTGCGCACCGCGCCTTTCCTGTCGATCATCCCCGGCATCGCGCTGGTGCTGACCGTGCTCGGCGTCTACCTCGCCGGCGAAGGCATCGTCGAGACGACAGCGGTGCGGAGAAGTCTGTCGTGACGGCGCTGCTTTCCATGCGCGACCTCACGGTCGCCTACCGCGGCAACGGCCGCGAGGTGCCGGCGCTGAAGGGTGTCAGCCTGGAGATCGAGGCCGGTGAGCGCCTAGCGATCATCGGCGAAAGCGGTTCGGGCAAGAGCACGCTGGCGCTGGCGATCGCTGGGTTGCTGCCAAGGTCTGCCAGGATTGACGGTGAGATCGAGTGGCAAATTCCGGAATCTCCATCGTCTCATTCCTTCGCGCCCCCCTCTGTCCTGCCGGACATCTCCCCCACAAGGGGGGAGATCAGACCCTCATATCCGC
>NZ_RZOT01000734.1:0-2213 GCF_003999085.1 Mesorhizobium sp. M4A.F.Ca.ET.090.04.2.1 | reverse complement strand
CTGCGTCTGCTCTGGCCGACGGTGCCGCATGTGGCCGACCTGGTCAGGGCTTCGGTCGCCAGTTGGGACGACAAACCGGAGATTGTCGTCGAGCCGGAACGCAAATGGCAGGCCTTCGGCAAGGCTGATGCCGCGCTGATCGCCTCGGGGACAGTATCGCTCGAGCTGGCCCTGTCGGGCGTGCCGATGGTGTCCTGCTACAAGCTCGATCCCGTGGCGCGTCTGGTCATGCCGCATCTCATTTCCGTCTGGTCGGCGCTGCTGCCCAATCTGATCTCGGACCGGACCCTCGTTCCGGAGTTTTACGACCAGTATGTCCTGCCGGAGAACCTCGCCAGGCAACTGGAGACGCTATTTTCCGACACCGGCATGCGCGCCTGGCAGAAGGACGGTTTCGCCGAGATCGCGCTGCGCATGGCAACGGACAGACCGTCCGGCGATATCGCCGCCGAAGTCGTTCTCCGGCACATCAAATAAAAAGCGCCCTTGCGGGCGCCTTTTTGATCTGTTCGCTCGGGCGCGATCAGCGCTTGGCGATCGGCACGTAGTCGCGTTCCGCGGCACCGGTGTAGAGCTGACGCGGCCGGCCGATCTTCTGGTGCGGATCCTCGATCATTTCCTTCCACTGCGCGATCCAGCCGACGGTGCGGGC
The DNA here is from genome assembly GCF_003999085.1 of Mesorhizobium sp. M4A.F.Ca.ET.090.04.2.1. Lineage (NCBI taxonomy): Bacteria > Pseudomonadati > Pseudomonadota > Alphaproteobacteria > Hyphomicrobiales > Phyllobacteriaceae > Mesorhizobium > Mesorhizobium sp. M4A.F.Ca.ET.090.04.2.1. Next base: position 1,561 of record NZ_RZOT01000734.1, on the reverse strand, counting down.
AACCGCGAACAGCACGGTGAACATGGTGGTGGGGAAGCCCAGCGCCTTCAGCGTAATGCCGGAATAGAAGTCGACATTCGGGTAAAGCTTCTTCTCGATGAAGTAGGCGTCGGTGAGCGCGATCTTCTCCAGCTCCATGGCGATGTCGAGCAGCGGATCATCCTTGATGCCGAGCTCGCCCAGCACCTCATGCGCTGTCTTCTGCATGATCTTGGCGCGCGGATCGTAGTTCTTGTAGACGCGGTGGCCGAAGCCCATCAGCCGGAACGGATCGTTCTTGTCCTTGGCGCGGGCGATGAATTCCGGGATGTGGTCGACATGGCCGATCTCGCCCAGCATGTTGAGCGCCGCTTCGTTGGCGCCGCCATGCGCCGGGCCCCAGAGGCAGGCAATGCCGGCCGCAATGCAGGCGAAGGGGTTTGCGCCCGAAGAGCCGGCGAGACGAACCGTCGAGGTGGAGGCGTTCTGCTCGTGGTCGGCGTGCAGGATGAAGATGCGTTCCATGGCGCGCGCCAGCACCGGATTGATCTTGTATTCCTCGCAGGGCACCGCAAAGCACATGTGCAGGAAGTTGGCGGCGAAGTTCAGCTCGTTCTTCGGATAAATGAAGGGCTGGCCGATGTGGTACTTGTAGGCCATCGCCGCGATCGTCGGCATCTTGGCGATGAGCCGCATCGAGGCGACCATGCGCTGGTACGGATCCGAGATGTCGGTCGAGTCATGATAGAAGGCCGAGAGCGCGCCGACCACGCCGCACATGACGGCCATTGGATGCGCATCGCGGCGGAAACCGGTGAAGAAGCGCGACATCTGCTCATGCACCATGGTGTGGCGCGTCACCCGGTAGTCGAAGTCGTCTTTCTGCGCCTTGGTAGGCAACTCGCCATAGAGCAGCAGGTAGCAGACCTCGAGGAAGTCGCCATGCTCGGCGAGCTGGTCGATCGGATAGCCGCGGTGCAGCAGGATGCCGGCGTCGCCGTCGATGAAGGTGATGGCCGACTCGCAGCTGGCCGTAGAGGTGAAGCCGGGATCGTAGGTGAAGGCGCCGGTGGTGCTGTAGAGCGAGCCGATATCGATGACGTCAGGCCCGACGGAACCGCTTCGCACCTTGAACTCGTGCGTCTTGCCGGCGAGCTCCAGCTTGGCGGTCGACCCGTGCGGTTTGGCGCTCGGTTCCAGTTTCGTTGCAGCTTCGCTCATTAGCAAACTCCTTTTTGTTTCCTCATGCCGGCAAGGCAAATCCTGCAAACGACACGTCGAAATCACCGGAATGCGCGTACTCGCCACCGCATTTTAGGAGGTGCGTGCCAGATTGGGCCAAGGCCTAATGTTGCACTGCGAAACGCACCTTTCAATGCCAATCTTTTTGGGCCAGTTCGCTCCTAATCGATTTGATCCGCGATGCGCGCCAGGCTTTCCTCGCGGCCGAGCACGGCAAGCACATCGAACACGCCGGGCGACGTGCTCCGGCCGGTCAGCGCGGCCCGCAGCGGCTGCGCCACGGCGCCGAGCTTGTGGCCGCCGGCCTGGGCGAACTCGCGGATCGCTGCCTCGGCGGCCG
>NZ_RZOT01000733.1:0-2216 GCF_003999085.1 Mesorhizobium sp. M4A.F.Ca.ET.090.04.2.1 | reverse complement strand
GCCGATGCCGGAGCCGCCGGCATGGACGAGGATCGTCTCGCCGGGCTCGAGTTTCGCATTGTCGAACAGCATGTGCTCGACCGTGCCGAAAGTAACAGGCGCGACCGCCGCGCCGATCTCGGTGACGCCGGGCGGGGCGGGGACCAGCAGGCGGGCCGGCAGATTGATCTTCTCTTGCGCGAAGCCGTCGAGGTGGAAGCCATGAACGCCGGAGACGTGCTCGCAAAGATTGTCGCGTCCTTCGCGGCATGCACGGCAAAGGCCGCACGTGCGCGCGCCATAGATCGACACCAATTGCCCCGGCAGGAGGCTGGAGACGCCGGGGCCGACGGCGTCGACCTCGCCCGACGCCTCGGCGCCGACGACCAGCGGCAGCTTACGCTTGGCGAAGGCCATGCCGCGCCAGCCCCAGACGTCGATATGGTTCAGCGCCACCGCCTTGATGCGCAGCGTCACTTCGCCAAGCGAAGGCGGCGGGGGAGGCGGCAGGTCCACCGTTTCAAGACGGCGGTCCTCGATAAGTTGCAATGCGCGCATGGGGCCTGTCAGTTCGTCAAAAGCGGGAAAACGTCCGCTTAGACCGGTTCCCTCGCCATGACAAGGCACGTGTTCTGGCCGCCGAAGCCGAAGGAGTTCGACAAAACGGTGCCCACCTCGGCATTACGCTTCTTGTTGGGCACCACGTCGAGCACGATCGCCGGGTCGGGATTGTCGTAGTTGATGGTCGGCGGGATGACGCTTTCGCGCATCGTCATCAGCGAGAAAGCGGCCTCGACCGCGCCGGCTGCCGACAGGGTGTGGCCGATCATCGACTTGTTGGACGAGATCGGCATCGAGCCGATCCGCCCGCCGAACACGGTCGACAGCGACAGATGCTCCATCTTGTCGTTTTCCGGCGTCGAGGTGCCATGCGCGTTGACGTAGTCAATCTCGTCCTCGCTCAGGCCGGCATCGGCAAGCGCGGCGCGCACCGCCGCGATCGCCGGCGAACCGTCTGGCTTGGAGCGGGTGCGGTGGAAATCGTCGGCCTTTTCGCCGCAGCCGCGCATGATGCCGAGGATAGGGGCGCCGCGGGCAAGAGCAGCTTCCAGCGATTCCAGCACCAGCGCGCCGGAGCCTTCGGCCAGCACAAAGCCGTCGCGATCCTTGGAAAAAGGCTTCGACGCCTTTTCCGGAATATCGTTGTGAGTGGAGAGCGCCGACAACAGCGAGAAGCGGATCAACGCCTCGGCGGTCGCCGAGCCATCGGCGCCGATCGACAGCGCCTTGTCGCATTCGCCGCGGCGGATCGCCTCGACGCCGAGCTGGATGGCGGTGGCGCCGGAAGCGCAGGCGGTCGACAGCGTGATCGGCAGGCCGCGCGTGCCGAAACGGTCGGCCAGCCGGTCGGCGATCGAACCGAACTGGGTGGTCTCGAAGATGTCGAGCTCCTTCAGCGCGCGCGCCACGCGCAGCAGCCTCTCGGCGCCGGCATCCTGCTTGTCGGAATTGTAGAGCGAGAAACGGTCGGCCCAGTCGAGCTCGACGGGCGGCGAAGCAAGGAAAAGCGGTCCGCTGAAATCGCCGCTGTCAAGACCGGCTTCCGCCACCGCTTCCTGCGCCGCGGTCTCGGCCAACTCGTAGGTGAGGGGGCTGGCGCCCTTGGAGCTCGACGGCAGGAAGTCGACCATGCCGGAGATGCGGGTGTTCAGATGATCGACCGGAAAGCGGGTGATCGGGTGGATGCCGGACTTGCCGGAGGTCAGCGCCGCCCAATTGTCGGCCTTGCCGACGCCCAACGACGTCACCACGCCGATGCCGGTGACGGCGACGATCGGCCTGCCCATGTGGTCATTCAGATTGGCCATGCTTTGTCCCTGGTGGTCACTTAGGCCGCCTTGATCAGCCCCATGCCCTCGAATTGGTGATAGCCGATCGCCGTTGCAAGCACGGTCGTGGGAATGCCGGCAAACGGCTTCTCGGTCGCGGCATCGAAAGCGGGATAGCCGGCCTTACGCTCGACGGCGAGTGCCGCCAGCGCCACGGCGAAGGGGAACTGCGCCTCCTTCATATGGCCGGTCAACGTCGAGAAGGCGCGTGCCGCGATGGCCGCATTGGCGTCGAACGCGGCTTTTTCGGCGGCGGTAGCGAGGTGGGCGCCGGAAGCGCCCGAGATCGCCAGCAGTTCGCCATTCGGCAGCGCCGCCTGCTCGAGCAGGGTCGCGATCTCGGCATCG
>NZ_RZOT01000732.1:0-2225 GCF_003999085.1 Mesorhizobium sp. M4A.F.Ca.ET.090.04.2.1 | reverse complement strand
CATCCGCTCTTCGAGATCGGCGAGGAATGCGGCACCAGCGCCACTTCGCCGAGGCGGCGCGCGCCTTCGTCGGTGTCGAGCACCTTCTTCAGCACGTCCTCGCCCTTGGAAGCCTTGGCCTCGACGATCCGGCCTTCCTCGAAGCGCACTGAGATCTCGTCGATCAGCGTGCCCTGGTAGGAAAGCGGCTTGGTCGACGAGACGTGGCCCGAGACCCGCCTTGCATGCGGCGTCGTGAACACCTCCTCGGTCGGGATGTTCGGGTTGCAGGTGACGCCGTTCTTGGCCGTCGAGGCGCCGCCCATCCATTCATGGCCTTCGGCCAGCCCGACCGTCAGGTCGGTGCCCGGCCCGGTGAAATGCAGCGCATGGAATTTATGGCCGTTCAGCCATTTCGTGCGCTCGGCCAACGCGGCGTTGTGCGCCTTCCAGTTGGCGATCGGGTCTTCGACGTCGACCCGCGAGGCCGAGAAGATCGCGTCGGCGAGCTTGGCCACCGCAACGTCGTCGGCATCGCCCGGAAACACCTGCTTGGCCCAGGCAAGGTCCGGATAGGCGATAATGTTCCAGTTGATGTCGAAGCCGGTGATCTTCTCCAGCGCCGGCTGGTAGGCCATCGAGTTCGCCTTGTTGGCGCGCGCCACCTTGGCCGGATCCTGCGCCGACAGGAGCGACGGATCCTCGCCGCGCACAGCAAGCCGCGCCGCGTTGTTGGCAAAGGCTTTCGCCATGCCTTCATAGAGCCAGCCGGCGGCACGATCGAAGCCGGCGTCAGCGCCATAGCGGAAGCGCGCCAGCGTGATCTCGTCATCATTGAAGATCGGCGTCACCAACCCGGCGCCGGCCTTGTAGGCATGCTCGACGATGCGCCGCGTCAAGGGCAGGGCCGCGATCGACGACGTCACCACAAGGTCCTGTCCCGGCTGCAGCTGCAGCCCGACCTTGATGGCGACCTCGGCCAGCCTGTCGAGCTTCACCGGGTCGATGGTTGCTGCAACGCCGCGCGAATGTGTGGTCATGATCCTGCCTGCCGTGATTGTGAGGTCTGGTCCTAGAGACTGTTTGGAAATTTCCACTCTGGCGGCCATCTGATGGCGTTTTCTGCGCTTCCGTTGCTCACGGACGAATGTCCGCTGCGCTACCGTTCTCGAATCCACCACCATATGACTCGCCGGAGCGAATTTCGAAACAGTCTCTTACATAGACCGGCAGGGCTGGCCTTTCCACAGGGATCGACTGGGTCAGGCGGCGCTGTCGAGCGTCCGGAACTTTGCCATGGTCGCCTCGATCTCCTCGCGGATCCAGGCCTTGAAGTCGCGCACCTTGCGGCTCTCGCCTTTTGTGGCAGAGGTCACCATCCAGTAGCCCAGCCCGCTCTCGGCGCGCACGCCGAATGGCGCGACCAGCCGGCCGTCGGCCAGCGCGTCGGCGGTCAGCAACTGCCAGGCGAGCATGACGCCATGGCCGGCGATCGCCGATTCCAGGCAGAGCATGGGATCGGTGAAATGTGCCCCCTTCAGAAAGGTGACCGGCGAGACGCCGGCCGCCGCGAACCAGCTGTCCCAACTGATCATCGAGCGCTCGTCGGTGATCGCGCAGGTCTGCGCCAGATCCTCGATCGAGTGCAGTCTGGCCGCGATCGACGGCGTGCAGACCGGGAACACCTCTTGCGCCAGAAGCAGTTCCGCGCGCACGCCCGGCCATTTGCCGTCGCCCATCCGGATGCCGACATCGATGTCGGAATGGTCGAGATCGGCGACCCGACCCGAGGCGTCGATGCGCAACAGTACGTTCGGATGCCGGGCGAAATGCCGGGACAACCTCGGCAGCAGCCACTTCGAGGCGAAGGCCGGCGCTACCGAAACAACCAGCGTGCATTGGCTGGCCTCGTCGGCCATCGCCACGGCCTGCGCCAGCTCGCGAAAGCCCGCCCCAAGCCTTGCCGTGAACAGCGCGCCGAACTCCGTTGGAACAAGGCCGCCCGGCGTGCGTTCGAACAGCGCCTGGCCGAGCTGCTTTTCCGTGCGCTTGATCTGTTGGCTGACGGCGCTGGCCGAGACGTTGAGCTCGCCGGCCGCCGCCGCGAGCGAGCCGAGCCGGGCGACGGTTTCCACGGCACGCAGGCCGTTCAGATGGACGCGGTTCAACAGGCTCATACAGTTTTTCTAAACTGACATGGCGGAAATCTCAATTGAAACGCATGGCGTGGATACAGATTCTATAGG
>NZ_RZOT01000731.1:0-2246 GCF_003999085.1 Mesorhizobium sp. M4A.F.Ca.ET.090.04.2.1 | reverse complement strand
AAATAGGCGCCGGCCAACACGCCGACGGTCTCCGGCGAGGCGAGCGGATTGCGCAGCACCTGCTGCAGCACCGTTCCGGCGAGGCCGAGGGCCGCGCCGCAAAGCAGGCTGACGGCAAGCCTCGGCAGGAAGGCATAGTGGACGAGCACCTGCCGCATGTCGTCGATTTCGGGTAAAGCGAGCGCCTTGAGCCAAAGCGCCGGCGGCAGTTGAACGGCAAGATTGGGAATGGTCGCCGCCACGGCCAAGGCCGCGAGCGCAGCGCAAAGCAGGATGGCTACGGTCGGCTGGCCACCGGCGCGCGGGACGATGAGACCGGCCGTACCCACTTTGCTTACCGCCGCATCAGCCATTGCCGTTTTCTCCTGTCATCGCCCTGGTCAGCACGCGGGCGAAGCGGGCGGCGGAAGGAAGCCCGCCGAACATCAGCACGGCGGGCAGGCGCATGATCGATCGGTTGCGCACGAAGGGCATGGCGTTCCAGACCGGGCTTTCGGTCAGCGTGCCGCCGGCGCCCTCGGGCATGGGCTCGAGAAAGGCGAGACGCGCATCGCTCGCTGTCGCCAGGCCGTCGATGCCGACGGTCGAAAAGCCCCAATAATTGGTCTCGCCGGTCCAGGCGTTGCGGATGCCGATGCGGTCGAACACCGCCTGGAAGAGACTCCTGGCGCCATAGACGCGCACATTGCGCGGATCGAGGAAGTTGACGATGTAGACCGGCCTTGCCGCCAGCGGCGCGAGTTTCTGCCTGGTCTCGGTGAAACAGGCCTCGGTCGCCGCGATCAGCGCCTCGCTTTCGGCCTGCCTGCGGGTCAGCCTGGCGAGCTCGCGGGTCGCCTCGACGGCTAGCCGGTAGGGTTCTCCGGCCTCGGTGTAGAGGCCGATCGTCTTCACCGGCGCGACGCGCTCGAGCTGCGGCTTGATGCCGTCGAGATAGGGAATGGACAGGATGATGTCGGGCTTCAGCTGCTGGAGGAATTCGAGATTGGGCTCGAGCAAGGTGCCGACATCGGCGATCTCCGGCGGCAGCGGCGGCTCGACCACCCAGGTCTCCCAGACCTCGCGATCGGCGATGGCGACCGGCCTGACGCCAAGCATCAGCAGGGTCTCGGCCAACCCGTCGTCGAGGCAGACGATGCGCAGCGGCCGCGCCTCGGCGGAGGCGGCCATGGGCAGCAGGAACAGCCCGAGCGCGGCGCGCCGGGTGATGTTGCCGCGCTTGGTCGTTCGCCTGTCGTTCTCCGGCACGATCCTGGTTTCCATGGACTTCCCGAAATCGGCCTATGCCGCCGATGCCAAGCTGACTATGAAACATGACATCTCCAGTCAACATTTAAGATGACAAAGTCGATCAGGATTTTGCAGCGGCACGATCCAGCTTCCTGAAGACGAATGGAACCCAGGCGGGTTGCGATCCCGCCGCCACCCGTGGCATCTGTCGCCGTCCATCGGGAAAGAACGCCGGATCATGGCACGACCGCAGCATACCACCAGACGCGCTGCGAGCGCGGGTGTCAGCCTCAGTCGCGCGCTGTCGAAGCTTGGGCTGTGCTCGCGCAAGCAGGCCGAGGTACTGATCGCGGAGGGCCGCGTGCGGGTGGCAGGCAAGGTCGCGCGCGATCCATCGCTGCGCATCGATCTCGACCGCGACCGCATCGCGGTTGACGGCGAGCAGGTCGTTGCCGAGCGCAAGGTCTATCTGATGATCAACAAACCGCGCGGGCTGGTCACAACCCGCGACGATCCCGAAGGACGCGGCACGGTCTACGATTGCCTCGAGGGGCTCGACCTGCCCTTCGTGTCGCCCGTCGGGCGGCTGGACAAAGCCAGCGAAGGCCTGCTTTTGATGACCAATGACACGCGCTGGGCGAACGGACTGCTCGATCCGGCCTCGCATGTCGACAAGACCTATCACGTGCAGATCGGCACCGCGCCCGACGACGCCATGCTGGCACGGTTTCGCGACGGCGCGACGGTCGACGGCGAACTGCTGACGGCGCGCTCGATCGAGCTGCTGCGCAGCGGCGGCCGCACGGCCTGGCTGGAGGTCGTGCTCGACGAAGGCCGCAACCGCCAGATCCGCCGGCTACTTGCCGCCTTCGACGTCGAGGTGCTGAGGCTGATCAGGGTGGCTGTCGGGCTCTTACAGCTCGGCGAACTCGCGAAGGGCAAGGCACGGCACCTGACGGTCGAGGAACTGACAATGCTTGAGGGCGACAGCGTCTAGCATTCCCCCTCGCCCGGAT
>NZ_RZOT01000730.1:0-2248 GCF_003999085.1 Mesorhizobium sp. M4A.F.Ca.ET.090.04.2.1 | reverse complement strand
GATCTCGCCGGGTCAACCCGAGGCGGCCCCAACAGGATTCCCAGGCCGGCTCAATCAGGACCGGCCGTCGCCATAGGTGACGCGCCAGATGGTGCCGTTGCCGTCCTCGGTGAGGATCAGCGCGCCGTCCTTCGCGACAGTGACGCCGACCGGCCGGCCCCAGACATCGTCGTCGGAGATGACGAAGCCGGTGGCGAAATCCTCATACGCGCCGGTCGGCTTGCCATCCTCAAATTTCAGCCGCACCACCTTGTAGCCGGTGCGCACGCCGCGGTTCCAGGAGCCGTGCAGGGCGACGAAGGCATCGCCCTGATACTCGGCCGGGAAGCTCTTTTTGTCATAGAAGGCGATGCTGAGCGGCGCCGAATGCGCCTGCATCAGCACGTCGGGAACAGTGACCTTGCCAGCAAGGTCGGGGCGCGCGCCCTTGTGGCGCGGGTCCTCGTTGGCGCCGATGTAATACCAGGGCCAGCCATAGAAGCCGCCTTGCCTGACCGTCGTCGCATATTCGAATGGCACGTTGTCGCCGAGCCCGTCGCGCTCGTTGACGACGCACCAGAGCGCGCCTGTCTGAGGCTGCACCGTCATGCCGGAGCAGTTGCGCAGGCCGGTGGCGAAGCTGCGCCGGTTCCTGCCGTCCGGATCGAAGGCCAGAACGTCGGCGCGCCCTTCCTCCGGTCCCCAGCTCGCGCCGAGCGGTGCCGACGCCGCCCATTGCGCGAGCCCGCCTTCCGGCTCGGCGCCGATGTCCTCGGCGACGTTGGAGCCCGATCCGACCGATAGGTAGAGCGTCTTGCCATCAGGCGAAAAGATGATGTCGCGCGTCCAGTGATGGCTGGAGGGGATGTCCGGGACGATGGTTTCCGGCTTGCCCTGCGCCTTCAGGTCACCTTCGCGGTAGGCGAAGCGCACGACGCTGTTGCTGTTGGCGACATAGACCCATTGCGGCCTGTCGCCCGACGGGTAGAAGGCGATGCCATAGGGCCGGGTCAACCCTTCGGCGAAAATGGCTTGCTGCGCCGGCCTCGCGCCGCCCTCGGCGAGGCGATAGACGCGGATCTGGTTGGCCTTGCTGTCGGCGACAAACAGGTCGCCATTGGGTGCCACGCGTACGACGCGTGGATTGTCGATGCCGGAAGCAACGAGTTCGATGGAGAAGCCGGGCGGTAGAAGCGGCTTGACCCCTTCGGGACGATCGCCAACGCCCGGGCCGTTCGATGACGAGCGGGTGCGGTAGGGCGCCGGCAGGTCCTGCGGCTTGATCAGCCGGCGCACTCCCGGACGGTCGGCCTTCCAGTCGCCGAAAGCCTTGCTGCCGGTCAGCACCGGCTGGTCCGCAAGCGCTGCGGTGGCGACGAGCATGGCAGCTCCCGCAAGACTGGCAAACCGGATCATACCGTCCTCCAGGGTTGGTTTGGCCATGGGCAGTCAAGGCCAGGTACGGGACAAACGGAAAAATCAGACCGGCGTTCCGCAACGAAGGGGGCACAGGTGAACTTAAGGGTGGTAGTGGGTGCTCAGCTGCCTTCCGCATAGAAATCATCGTCCAGGCGCCTTTCCAACGCGACCAGATCGGCCGGCAGCGGCAGGCCCATGGCGCGCAATTCCTGCAACTTCTCGCGCAGCTGCTCCCGTATCTCGTGCTGGTCCTCGGGCTGGTTGACCATTTCCTCGAGCAGCAGGCTGATCTGGGCCTTGAGCGATTCCAGCGCCATTTTTCTTCTCCTCCACTGCCTAGGTGTACTGAGATCCGGTCAGGCCGGGTCGAAAATGGTGGTCTCCGAGAACCGGAGCGGAGCGTACTTGAAGTACGTGAGCACCGGAAGCGCGGGAGATCGCCATTTGCAGGCCGGCCTCACACCTAACGCAGCATGCGCGAAATGAGCTGCGCCGTATAGTCGACCATCGGCACGATGCGGGCATAGTTAAGCCGCGTCGGACCGATGACGCCGAGTGCGCCGACGACACGGGCGTCCTTGTCGCGATAGGGCGCCACGACCAGCGACGAGCCGGACAGCGAAAACAGCTTGTTTTCCGAGCCGATGAAGATGCGCACGCCGGGCCCTTCCTCGGCGAGGTCGAGCAGTTGCAGCAGCCCGTCCTGCGTCTCCAGATCCTCGAACAGATGGCGCAGCAATTCGATGTCGGCCTGGGCGGTGACGTTTTCGAGCAGGTTGGCGCGGCCGCGCACGATGAGCCGTGCCGGCAGGCCGCTTTCGGCGCCAGCCCAGACCGCCAGGCCCTTTTC
>NZ_RZOT01000072.1:0-14994 GCF_003999085.1 Mesorhizobium sp. M4A.F.Ca.ET.090.04.2.1 | reverse complement strand
CGCCCTTTACATCCTCGCCAGCTATCGGCAGCAATCGTTCTGCGACACGAGGAAAGGTAGGCCGCCATGACTGATCCCAGGGAGGCTACAATAAAGCGGACGATCCGCCGTAAGGAGCTACGTGAAATCGTCCCTCTGGCTGACAGCACAATCTATGAAATGGAGCAGCGCGGGCAATTTCCGCGACGTTTCGCTCTTACCCCCCGTTGCGTCGTGTGGGATTTGGCCGAGGTTGAAGCCTGGCTCCATGCGCGCAGGGCAGCACCAATTCCCCGAGCCAGCCCTCCAGATGTGCGTTTGAGAAAGACCGCTCCTGTCAAAGCGCTGGATCGGGCTCAAAGACCGTCATCATCGGGGGCATAAGGACGACGGGGCGCTTCCTTCCCTCGACCCAGGCTTCCACTGCATCGGACCATTCTTGCATCATGTGGCGGCGCTGAACTTCGTATTCCGCCTTGTTGTAGACACCGCGGGAGGAGCGACCGTCCTCGTGAGCCAGGCATTTTTCGATCCAGTCGCTGGTGAACCCTAGTTCGTTCAAAAGTGTAGAGCCCGTGCGCCGGAGATCGTGCACGGTGAATGGCTCGAGCGGCAGGCCTTCCTTCTTCGCCAGTTCGGCCACCGCATAGGTCACACGATTGAAGGTTGCGCGCGCCATTGGCGCGTCCGCGTCGTAGCGGGATGGCAGCACGAAACGAGAGTTCCCCGAGCAGGTCTTGAGCGCAACAAAGATGTCGAGCGCCTGGCGTGATAGATAGACGTTGTGGGCCTTCGATCGCTTCATCCGTTCCTTTGGAATGGTCCAGACCGCATTCTCGAAGTCAACCTCGTCCCAGGTTGCGTCCTGAAGTTCGCTTTTTCGAACCATCGTGAACAGGATGAGGCGAAGGCCAAGGCGAATGGTGGGCAGTGTTGCGACCTTCTCCAGTATCTTGAGCATGACGCGGATTTCAGTTGGGGAGAGCGAGCGATCTCTCGGGACAAAGTGAGCAATCGATGCCGGCCCTACGTCGTCGGCCGGATTGGACACCTTCTCGCCATGGAGAATGGCGAAGCCGTAAATTTGCTTGAGGATATCACGGACGTGGATCGCCGTTGCCGGCGCTCCACGCTCGACGATCTTGGCACATTGGGCGCGAAGATCGTCCGGTGTGATTTCGGTCAGCAGCCTATTGCGCCAAACCGGCAGGAGTTCGCGTTCGTAAATTGACCGGCGCATTGAGCGAGTGCTATCCGCCATTGATGCCATGGTCAGCCACTTCTCTCCAAACTGACCAAAGCTCTTTGCTTCTTTCAGTCGCCGTTTGTCGCGCTGCTTCTCGATGGCTGGAGAGCGACCTTCTCTAACCGCTCGACGTGCATCGAGGCATTTTTCCCGGGCTTGGAGCAGGGAGATCCCATCGCGCCCGTACTTGCCGAGATAGACGGTCTCCCTCCGGCCATTGAGCCTGTAATCCAGACGAAACGAGATCGTGCCGCTAGGCATGACGCGGACATACATCCCGTCACGATCCGCCACCTTGTATTTTCTGCTTTATTTTCAATGCCTTGATTGCGGCGTCCGTCAGCATCCCGACTGCCTTTCCAAAAGTACCGTCACGGGTTTTTTGAGGGCTTTTGGCGGAACTTCTTCTTAATTTTCATAGCCTTAGCCTGAAAAAAGTACCGTCATCAGACCTCTATGACGTGACGGTACTGTCGAAAATTCATCGTGGCAATATGTCGGAGGTCCGGCAGCCAGTCCGGCAAGGCCGAACAATGCACGCCGATAGGCAGCGAAAGCTGCTGGCAAAAATTATTTTTAATTTCAGTTAGTTAGATCGATTTTTGGCGTAATTTCGGCGAGGTTCGGATAGACCTGAATCATTCCCACTCGATCGTGCCGGGCGGCTTCGACGTCACATCGTAGACGACGCGGTTGATGCCCCGTACCTCGTTGATGATGCGGGTGGCGGCGGCGGCAAGGAAGTTCATGTCATAGTGGTAGAAGTCGGCGGTCATGCCGTCGACCGAGGTGACGGCGCGCAACGCGCAGACGAATTCGTAGGTGCGGCCGTCGCCCATCACGCCGACGGTCTGCACCGGCAAGAGCACGGCGAAGGCCTGCCAGATGGCGTCGTAGAGGCCGGCCTTTCGGATCTCGTCGAGATAGATGGCGTCGGCCTCGCGCAGGATCTCAAGCTTCTCGCGAGAGATGCCGCCCGGGCAGCGTATGGCAAGGCCGGGGCCCGGGAACGGATGCCGGCCGATGAAGCTCTCGGGCAGGCCGAGCTCCTTGCCCAGCGCCCTCACCTCGTCCTTGAACAATTCGCGCAGCGGCTCGACCAGCTTCATGTTCATGCGCTCTGGCAGGCCGCCGACATTGTGGTGTGACTTGATCGTCACCGACGGGCCGCCGGAGAAGGAGACGCTTTCGATGACGTCGGGATAGAGCGTGCCCTGGGCCAGGAAATCGGCGCCGCCGAGCTTCTTGGCCTCTTCCTCGAACACTTCGATGAAGAGCCGTCCGATCGTCTTGCGCTTCTTTTCGGGATCGGCCTCGCCTTCCAGCGCCGAGATGAAGCGGTCGGACGCGTCGACCAGGATCAGCGGCAAATTGTAGTGCTGGCGGAACATCTCCACCACGCTCGCCGCCTCGTCCTTGCGCATCAGGCCATGGTCGACGAGGATGCAGGTGAGCTGATCGCCGACCGCCTCGTGGATGAGAAGTGCGGCGACCGAGGAATCGACGCCGCCCGACAGCGCGCAGATCACCTTGCCCTTGCCGACCTGCTTGCGGATCGCCTCGACGGCGTGCTCGCGATAGGCGCGCATCGTCCAGTCGCCCTCGATGCCGGCGATGTTGTGGACGAAGTTCCTGAGCAGCCTGGCGCCGTCCGGCGTATGCACCACCTCGGGATGGAACATGATGCCGTACATCTTGCGCTCGACATCGCCGAAGATGGCGAAGGGCGAGCCTTCGGACCTGCCGAACACCTCGAAGCCCTTGGGGAGCGAGATGACGCGGTCGCCATGGCTCATCCACACCTGGTGCCGCTGGCCGGGCGCCCACAGGCCCTCGAACAGCGGGCTCTCCTTCTCGATCTCGACGAAGGCGCGGCCGAACTCGCGATGGTTGGAGCTTTCGGCGACGCCGCCCATCTGCACACAAAGCGCCATCTGGCCATAGCAGATGCCGAGCACCGGCACGCCGGCCTCGAAGACGATCTGCGGGGCGCGCGGGCTGCCGATATCGGTGGTCGAGGCCGGGCCGCCAGACAGGATCACCGCTTTGGGATTGACGCGCTCGAAGGCCGTCTCGGCCGACTGGAACGGCACGATCTCGGAAAAGACGCCGGCCTCGCGGATGCGGCGGGCGATGAGCTGCGTGAACTGGCTGCCGAAGTCGACAATCAGGACGGTGTCGGAGCGATTGGCTGTTTTCATGGCGAGCGTTTAGAGAAAGAAACGAGTCGGCGCAATGGGTTGCGAGGCGTCCGGTTCAATCCGACGGCTTCGCCGCGCCCAGGCTGACCGTGCCGGAAGCGATCGCCTGTTCCAGAAGGCCGACCGCGCCGGCCAGTTTCTCGTCGATGACGTGCAGGTATTCCGTCCAGTCGCCGACATGCCTGAGGTCAGCCGCGCCATCGGAAATGCCGCGCAGGCCGGCGAGTGGCACGCCGAACAGCTGGCAGGCGCGCAGGCAGGCGAAAGTTTCCATGTCGACCATGTCAGCGGCGATCGCATCATAGGCAGCGCCGGAGATGATCGCGCCGCCGGTCGACAGCGACGCCTCCCTGATGCCGGGGATCCTTAGCGGCAAGGGCACGGTGACCGGCAGGTCGAGAAACGGCGTGGCACCCTTCTCGAAGCCCAAAGGCGAGGCGTCGATGTCGCGATAGGCGACCGAAACCGCCTGATAGATCTCCGCCTGCTCCAGCGTGCGGCTGCCGGCCGAGCCGAGCGAGACGACAAGATCCGGCAGCGCCTTCCCCCCCCTCAGCCGGGCAAGCTCGGCGCCCAGCCTGACCCCGGCCTCGACCGGCCCGACGCCAGTCATCAGCGGCGTGAACAGTTTTCTGAGATGCGGACCGTATTCGGCCTGCGCGGCCATGACGAAGAGAACGTCCCTGCCCGCGATCCGCACAGCGCTTGCCATGGATTATCCTTCGATCCCGTCCCGTCCGACGACCGTCATCATGGTGCCGGTCATGGTGGCGATCAGCTTGGCCTCGCCGTCGGCGGCGAAGGCGTAGGCCTGGCCGTCGGCGACGATGATGGTGCGGCCTGGCTTGGTCACCGAGCCGCGGAACAGGAAGCGCTCGCCCCTGCCCGGCGCCAGGAGATTGACCTTGAACTCTATGGTCAGCACGCTGGAATTCTGCGGCAGCAGCGAGAAGGCAGCATAGCCGCAGGCCGAGTCCAGCGCCGTCGAGATGACGCCGGCATGCAGGAAACCATGCTGCTGGGTGAGCGCGGCCGAGTAGGGCATCTCGATCTCGATGATGCCGGGTGTCACCAGGGTCAGCTCGGCGCCGATGGTCGTCATCGCCTGCTGCCGGGCGAAGGATGTGCGGACCCGGTCCTCATAGTCAGGAGCGGGTACGATCTTTGCTGCCATGGCTGTCGCCTTCATTTCCTGGGAAAGCTTATTGCAGAGGCACGCCGCGCAGGCAATCTCTTATGTTGCAGTGCAGCAATGCCGGCACCCCTGCCTCAACCCGCCCTGTGCAGCGCGCAGACATAGAACCCGTCGGTGCCGCTCAGCGCCGGCGACAGCGAGATACCGCCGCCGGCGCCGATGCGCGCGGCGGCTTCATGGCCGGGAAAGCGGCCGTCCCAGAGCTTGCGGTGGTCAACAGGCGCGAACTCACCATGGCGGGCGCGGAAATCGGCCACTTGCTCGCCATTCTCGGCGTCGAACACCGAGCAGGTGATGTAGACCAGCAAGCCACCGGGTTTGACGAAGGCCTTGGCCGCGTCGAGGATTTCCCTTTGCTCGCCCCGGCGCTGGTCGAGCTGTCTTTGCGTCAACCGCCATTTGGCGTCGGGGCGGCGCCGCCAGGTGCCGCTGCCAGTGCAGGGGGCGTCGACCAGCACGATGTCCATATGGCCAGCGAGCGGGCCCAGTTCGGCGGGTTTGCTGACGATCTGGATGTTTCGGTTTTCGGACCGGCGCATGCGGTCGAAGATCGGCGCAAGCCGCGCCTTTTCGGCATCATGGGCAAATATCTGGCCGCGATTGTCCATTTCGGCCGACAGCGCCAGCGTCTTGCCGCCGGCGCCGGCGCAATAGTCGAGCACCTGCATTCCGGCCTCGGCGCCGGCCAGCGTCGCGACGATCTGCGACCCTTCGTCCTGGACCTCGAACCAGCCCTTCTGGAAGGCGGGTTCGGCCTGGACGTTGGGGTGCCTGCCGTCGCCATCGATCGGCGGGATGCGGATGCCTTGCGCGGCAATGCTCGCGGCAGCCGCGCCCGTGCCGTTGAGTTCGGCCAGCACCTTGCCGCGATCGGCCTGCAGCGTGTTGACCCTGAGGTCCAGCGGCGGGCGAGCGGCGAGCGCCGCCCCTTCCGCGACCCACGTCTCGCCGAAAGCCTGCCCGAACAGCGGCACACACCAGTCCGGAATGTCGGCTCGTACCGCGTCCGGCGCATCGGCCGGGCGGCGATCGGCCGCCGCCATCAGTTCGGTGTCGCTGAGCAGCGGCGGCGCGAACCTGTCGCCGTCCAGCGCATCGTTCAGCGACTGTGCCGTCTGGCCCCATTCGAGCAGCAGGGCGCCGAAGCCGATTGCGCGCGGGGTGTCCTCGCCGAGCAGCCAGCCGGCGGAACGCTTGCGGCGCAGCGCGTCATAGACGATGTTGCCGATCGCCGCGCGATCGCCGCCGCCGGCAAAGCGGTGCGACAGGCCCCAGTCGCGCAGGGCGTCGGCCACCGGCCGGTGCCGCCGGCCGATGTCTTCCAGAACCTCAATGGCCGCCGCCAGCCTTCCGCCCAGTCTCATTCCTGCTCCGTCAACCGTTGCCTTCAGTCCTGCTCTTAGAGCCTTTCCTGCTCCGATTGAAACAGTTCTGTTGCGGTGAGGCCAAAACGGCCGGTCCAATGCCATCCTGCGTACGACATACGGAACGCTTTTCGATGCAGTCGGTCCTCAGCGGAAAACAAGAACAAATCAACCGGAACATGAAATATGTCTAATATTTTTACTAACGAGTACAAGCAAGCCCGCGGGCTTAACCACTCCGCTTTCCAAGATTTCGGGTTGCGAATACTCTCTCAGCCGTGATTCGCGACGCAGTAAAGGCGGTTTTGCGGATCGATACGAGGAGAGGGCAATGAAGACTTATCTTGCGGAAGTTCTAGGCACATTCCTGTTGGTATTCATCGGCACGGCTTCTGTGGTCACGGGCGGCTTCGGCGGCGCGCTGCCGCTTGGCCAGGAAGGCATCGGCCTGGCGTTCGGCATCGGCCTCATCGCGGCGGCCTATGCGATCGGGCCGATCTCGGGCGCGCATCTCAATCCGGCTGTGACGCTTGGCGCCTTCCTCGCCGGCCGGCTGCCGGCAAAGGACGTCGTTCCCTACTGGATCGCGCAGATCATCGGCGCCATCATCGCCTCGCTGGCGCTGTGGATCATCGTCTCCGGCCAGGTCGGCGGCCACACTGGCGGTTTCGGCGCCAATGGCTGGGACGAAGCGAAATGGGGCGTCAGCTCGGCTTTCCTGTGGGAATTGATCGCAACCTTCACCTTCGTCACCGTGATCCTCGGCGTCACGGCGCAAAATCACAGCACGACCTTCGCCGGGCTGGTCATCGGCCTGACGCTGGCCGGGCTGCACTTCGCCATCATCCCGGTCACCGGCACCTCGCTCAATCCGGCCCGCTCGATCGGTCCGGCGCTGTTTTCGGGCGCGGCGGCGCTCAGCCAGCTGTGGCTGTTCATCGTCGCGCCACTGATCGGCGGCGCCATCGCCGGCGTCGTCGCCAAGGCGCGCATCTTCGAGAAGGACTGATTTTTTTTGAAGCCTGAATGCGAAAAGGCGCGGGGCTGGCCCCGCGCCTTTTTGTTGGAGTGCACGCTCTTTCGAGGATCAGGCAATCTCGAAGCGGTCGAGGTTCATCACCTTGGTCCACGCCTTGACGAAATCCTTGACGAATTTGTCCTTGGTATCGACCGAGCCGTAGACCTCGGAAAGCGCTCGCAGTTGCGCGTGCGAGCCGAAGATCAGGTCGGCGCGGGTGCCGGTCCATTTGACCGCCTTGGTCTTGCGGTCACGCGCTTCGTAGATCTCGTCGGAGCCCGACGCCGGATCCCAGACCGTCGCCATGCTGAGCAGGTTGACGAAGAAGTCGTTGCTCAGCGTGCCTGGTCTGTCGGTGAACACGCCGTGCTTCGAGCCGCCGGAGTTGGCGCCGAGCACCCTCAAGCCGCCGACCAGCACCGTCATTTCTGGCGCTGTCAGGGTCAGGAGCTGCGCCCGGTCGACCAGCAACGCCTCGACCGACAGTGGCAGCTTGCCCCTGGCATAGTTGCGGAAGCCATCGACGACCGGCTCGAGTGCGGCGAAGGACTGGGCGTCGGTCTGTTCCTGCGAGGCGTCCATGCGGCCCGGGGTGAACGGCACCTTCACCTGGTGGCCGCCGTCCTTCGCCGCCTTTTCGACCGCGGCGACGCCGCCGAGCACGATCAGGTCCGCGAGCGAGATCTTCTTGTCGCCGGTCTGCGCTGCGTTGAACTCCTTCTGGATAGTTTCGAGCTTCGCCAGTACCGTCGACAGCTTGGCGGGCTGGTTGACCTCCCAGTCCTTCTGGGGACTCAGGCGAATGCGCGCGCCGTTGGCGCCGCCGCGCTTGTCGGAGCCGCGGAAGGTCGAGGCCGAGGCCCAGGCGGTCGAGACCAGGTCGGAGACCGACAGGCCGGAGGCGAGGATCTTGGCCTTTAGCGCAGCGATGTCCCCTTCGCTCGCCAACTCGTGGTCGATCGCCGGAATCGGATCCTGCCAGATCAGCTCTTCCTTCGGCACGAGCGGGCCGAGATAGCGCACGACCGGCCCCATGTCGCGGTGGGTGAGCTTGAACCAGGCGCGGGCGAAGACGTCGGCGAACTCAGCGGGATGCTGGTGGAACCGCCGCGAGATCTTCTCGTAGGCCGGGTCGAAGCGCAGCGAAAGGTCGGTGGTGAGCATGGCCGGCGCATGGCGCTTGGACGGATTGTGCGCGTCCGGCACCAGGCCGGCGCCGGCGCCGGCCTTCGGCGTCCATTGATGGGCGCCCGCCGGGCTCTTCGTCAGCTCCCATTCGTAGTTGAAGAGGTTGTCGAAGAAGTTGTTGCTCCACTTCGTCGGCGTCGTGGTCCAGGTGACCTCGAGGCCCGAGGTGATGGCGTCGCCGGCAATACCGGTGGCGTATTTGCTCGACCAGCCGAGGCCCTGCGCCTCGATGCCGGCGCCTTCCGGCTCGGCGCCGACAAGTGCGGCATCGCCGGCGCCATGGGTCTTGCCGAAGGTGTGACCGCCGGCGATCAGCGCGACTGTCTCCTCGTCGTTCATCGCCATGCGGCGGAAGGTCTCGCGGATGTCGCGCGCCGCGGCCAGCGGATCCGGATTGCCGTTGGGGCCTTCGGGATTGACGTAGATCAGGCCCATCTGCACGGCGCCGAGATGGCCATGGAGCTCGCGGTCGCCGGAGTAGCGCTCGTCACCCAGCCACTTCGCCTCGGAACCCCAGTTCACGTCCTGCTCGGGCTCCCAGACGTCGGCGCGGCCGCCGGCGAAGCCGAAGGTCTTGAAGCCCATCGATTCCAGCGCGACGTTGCCGGCGAGGATCATCAGGTCGGCCCAGGAGATCCTGCGGCCATACTTCTGCTTGACCGGCCAGAGCAGGCGGCGCGCCTTGTCGAGATTGGCGTTGTCTGGCCAGCTGTTCAGCGGCGCGAAACGCTGCTGGCCGGCGCCGGCGCCGCCGCGGCCGTCACCGATGCGATAGGTGCCGGCGCTGTGCCAGGCCATGCGGATGAACAGCGGCCCGTAATGGCCGAAGTCAGCCGGCCACCAGTCCTGCGAATCCGTCATCACATGGTGCAGGTCCTTGATCACCGCATCGAGGTCGAGGCTCTTGAACTCCTTGGCGTAGTCGAAATCCTCGCCCATCGGGTCCGAGAGGTTCGACTGCTGGTGGAGCACGCCGAGGTCGAGCTGGTTCGGCCACCAGTCACGGTTGGTCCGGCCGGCGGATCCATGCGCCACAGGGCATTTGCCCGCGCTGTTGTCGTCGGTTTTCGCGTCCATCTTACTCTCCGATTTTTGCCGAGATTTGATTTTTCACCAGGGGCTGCCAGCGGCCGCGCCAATCTGGAACGATTCCAGACTAGGCCGGCGAGACGATAAAGACAAATTGCCTTTCCTGTTTTTTCCGATAGGATTTCCTTATGATCGGCCTCACCGTCCGGCAGATGCAATATTTCGACGCGCTGGCGCAGACGCTGCATTTCGGCCGCGCCGCCAAGCTCGCCGGCGTCAGTCAGCCGGCGCTCTCCGCACAGATCGCGGAGATGGAACAGCGGCTGGCCTGCCGTCTGTTCGAGCGCGGCGGCAAGACGGTGCGAATGACCGACGAGGCGCTGGCCTTGCAGCCACGCATCGAGCGCATCCTCGCCGATATCCGTGACGTCGAGACGACGGCCCGGCGCGGCCGCCCCGCCATGGAAGGGCGCTTCCGCCTGGGCATCATTCCCACGGTCGCGCCCTATCTGCTGCCGCATGTGTTGCCGGAATTGAGAAAGCATTTCCCGGTCCTGCAACTCGAACTGCGCGAGGCGGTGACCGCGTCGCTGGTCGAGGACACAGCTTCCGGCCGGTTGGACGCCTTCATCGCCGCGCTGCCGCTCGACCATCCCGGCCTAGTCAGCGAAGAGCTTTTCCCTGACCGCTTCTTCCTTGCCGTGCCGTCAGGCGATCCGGCCTTCGCCTCGCCGCCGGTGCCGCCGGAAAGCCCGGCGCTGGAAAGGCTGATGCTGCTGGAGGAAGGCCATTGTCTGCGCGAGCAGGCGCTGGCCGTGTGCGGCAATGTCCGTCCGGTGGCGATGGCAAGCTACGGCGCCACCAGCCTGACGACGCTGCTGCAGATGGTGGCGCATGGACTGGGCGTGACGCTCGTGCCGGAGATGGCGATGCGGCCGGCCGGCACCATCCCCGACCTCAAGATCGTCCCGTTCCAGGAACCGATGCCGCTGCGCATGATCTGCCTCGCCTGGCGCCGCAACAAGGCGCGGCATGACGAATGCGTGGAGTTGGCGAAAATCATCCGTGGGCTTGGCGAAGCTGTGCTGGCGAACTGAGAAGCGTCGTGTCCGACCGGATGTCTGCTTCTGGCGACTGGCGATCTGACCCGCGATCAACCGACTTGTCCCCATCCGTGCCATCGGGTTTCGTTCCTATCGGCCCAGTTGAAATGACAGCGGCGAGCACCATGGCAATGCCGCCCAACTGCATCGCCGATATCGTCTCGCCGAGAACCAGGACGGCAAAGACTATGCCGAGCAGGGGCTCGACATTGCTGATCATCGTGGCGCGCACAGAGCCGACAATCGGGAACGCGCAAAGGAAAGCCAACGTTCCGATGGTGGAACCGATCGCGACACCTGCAAACCCGACCCACCCCGCAACAGTCTGCGGCAACGCGAATACACTCATGAACGGAAACAGGAGCGCCAGCGTTATCGTTGCCGACACCATCATATAGAAAGCCACAGCCAGGCCGCCGGCCTGTCTCATGGCGCGGGCGCTTCCAACAATAACGAACACGCAGGTGACCGCTCCGAGAGCGGCAAGGCAAAGCCCCGTGGCATTCAAGGCGCTGAGCGAGAAACCAATGGCCAGGCCCAAGCCCGCGAATGCCGCTGTGAACGCCATCATCATTCTCATGTTCATCGCCCCGTCGCCGAGCAGCGCCGCGGCAACCCCTACCAGCAGAGGGTGCGAAAAATAGATCAGGATGACCATGTTGACGGGGATGTATTTGACCGCTCCCAGAAATCCGAACAGCATGACGGCGTAGGACACGCCGGCAACGCAGCTGACGATCAAAGATTTTCGGACTATCCAAAGGGTTTGGCCGAGCGAGACCATCAAGATCCAGGTCATTCCGACGGTTAACAGGCATCGCAGCGTTATGACGGACATGACGTTGCTGCCCCCGTCGTAGGCCAGCCTGGCGAAGCTCGGCACGACGGCTATCGCAACCGACGATAAGATGACCATGGCCGTGCCAATGGATTGGCGATGGCGAGGCGGGGCCAAAGCCCGGCTAATCTGTCGGTGATCCTTTGGAAGACTTTCAACCGCAGCCGTCATTGTCGTTCGCCCCAAATCATCCGCGCCTTCAAACCTCTTGTATCGCCGTGCAGGGATGCATCCGTGGCAGCCAGCGGGAAGCCAGCGGGATTCGATCTGTATCCGTTGTGCCTCCCGGGAATTGCGCGTTAATTGTGGAGCCAAGGGTTTGGATGACAGCGACCCAGCTGGCTGGTGGGCGTCGTGGCCGTAGAAATCACGTTGTTCGGAGACTTCGGGCTAAAGCTTGCGACCGGCCAGGATATCGACCTGCCGGGCCAGAAAGACCGTGCCCTGCTTGCGTTCCTGGCGCTATCGCCTGGCACGAACCACACGCGAGACAAGCTGGCAAACCTGTTATGGTGCGACCGAGGAGATCAGCAGGCCCGCGACAGCTTGAAACACGCCCTAACGCGCGTCCGGCACGGCCTGCAGGCATCGGCGGCATCTCCGATCGTTGCGGACCGGCGAACGGTGAAGCTCGATCCCGCCGCGGTGAAGACGGACGTCGCGACGTTCGAGCGGCTTTTGCGCGAAGGAACGCCGCAGTCGCTCCATGCCGCGGCTGCGCTCTACCGCGGGGAAATCATCGAGGATGTCCGCGTCCGAAGTCCCCCGTTCGAGGATTGGCTGCTTCTCGAGCGACGGCGCCTCCGACATCTTCTCGAAGCTGCGCTGACGAGAGCCATTGCCGATTCGATCGCCAACGGCGAATTGGGTTTTGCCGCGGAGGCCGCGCGGCGACTCCTCCTGCTTGATCCTCTCAACGAAGCGGCCAGCCGGGCAATCATGCAGGCAGAGGCCGAGGCGGGCCAAACCGTTCAGGCGTTGAGGCGGTACGAAGGACTGCGCGATCGCCTTCGCGCGGAGCTCGGAGTCAAGCCGGCGCCAGAGACAATTCGCCTCTACGAAGCCATCCGGGATCGCGCCGCTGAGGAGCCCGTTTCTGCTGTCAGCCCTGTCTTGCCTTCGACTGCGGAGATGCCGCTCCCCGAGAGGCCGGCGGTTGCCGTGCTGCCCTTCGAGAATCTCAGCGGCGATGCCGACCAACAGTATTTCAGCGATGGCATCTCCGAGGACTATCATCACCGAGCTGTCGCGGTTCAGGTCGCTGTTCGTGATCGCGCGACACTCTTCGTTTGCGTTCAAGGGCCGGCCGGTCAAGGTGCAGGAAATCGCGCGGGAATTGGGCGTGGCCTATGTGGTCGAGGGCAGTTTCCGCCGGGTGGGCGACAGGGTGCGCATCAGCGCGCAACTGGTGGATGCTGGTCGTGGCACCCAGCTATGGGCGGAAAAGTACGACTGGGAGCTTGTCGATATCTTTGCCGTTCAGGATGACGTCGCGAGGTCCGTGGCCGCGGCCGTCTGCGGGCGGGTGGACGTGGCGAGCCGGGACCGGGTCGAGCGTATGAGCCCGGACACGCTGCGGGCCTATGACCTGGTGCTGCGCGCCAAGTTCCTGACGCTTAACTATACGCGAAGCGAGAATGCGCAGGCTCGCGAATTCGCCGAGCGCGCGGCGACGCTGGATCCCAAGAGCGCTGCGGCATGCACTCATGCCGCATGGTGCCTCTTCTATGAATACATGGCCAAATGGACCCGTGACTCCGGCGCGTCGCTTCAAAGAGCTTTCGACTATGCGCAGCGCGCCGTTCTGCTCGATGAAACCGACAGCTTTGCCCATACATTGCTTGGCATAGTGCACCTGTTCAGACGGGAATTCGACCAGGCTCATACAGAAATCCTAGCCGGCGTGGCTCTCAATCCCAACGATTTCCTGGCGCGACGCTACTACGGCATGTTCCTTGCCGCGACCGGCAACGCTGAGAGCGGCATCGCTCAAATCGAGCTGGGGAGACGGCTCAATCCGTTCGATACGCGTTGGGTGCCATGGGACATGGGGATTGTCTGTTTCACAGCCCGCCGCTATCAGGAGGCGATCACCGCACTCAAGCAGGCCCGCAATCCCATCAATGAAGTGCACGGCTGGCTTGCAGCCAGCTATGCCCAAGCCGGCCTTTTGCAGGAAGCCAGATCGGCGCTGGAGCATTTCCTGCGCGTTGCGGAACAAGACATGGCGGTCTTTCCCGGCCGCAAGCTCGCCAACTGGGAGCCCTATTGGCACGGAGCTTTCGAGTATCAGGACCAGGCGGATTTCGACCACCTGTTCGACGCGCTTCGAAAGGCCGGATTGGACGACTGAAGCGAGCTACGGCAAGCGGACAATTCTGTTGAAGCATAGGCATATCCGTTGAAGCCGACCGCGGCGACACTATAGGGTCCCTGAAAAGTCGCATGGGGTTCAGGGTATTGCCGACCGACACGGCCCATGCAGCGGGGCAAGAACGACAATCGCGGATATCGCGCCGAAGCGCCTTTCGGGATGTCGCGATCGCGGTCCTGATCGGGCTTTTCGCCTTTGTCGTCTACAACGCAAACCTGCGGTCGATCCCGGCCGCCGATACCTATGCGGCGCGATATATGCCGTTCTCGATCCTGCGCGACCACAAGGTGGTGCTGGATTCCATCGTCAGGGAGGTCGCCCAGGGGCGCAAGCCGCCGGAGGCTCAAGGGCAAGTCGAGACCGCGGCCTGGATGCTGAAGGGGCCCGGCGGCCACCTGGTCTCCCTATACCCGGTTGCCGTCCCTGTCGTTGTCGCTCCGCTGTACCTTCCGGCCGTTCATTTCCTCTCGGCCAGGGGCTGGGAACCGCTGCTGTTCGACAAGGTTGCCCGGGTCATGGAGAAGCTCTGCGCCTCGCTCATGGCCGCGGGCTCGGTCATGCTTTTCTATCTGCTGCTGCGGCGCCGCTGCGAGCCGCGGACCGCCGTTTTTCTCACTGCCATCTATGCTTTCGGCACGACAACATGGGTCATCAGCAGCCAGGCGCTCTGGATGCATGGGCTGGCTCAGCTCCTTGTCATCGCGACCATGCTGTTGCTGACCGGGCCGGTCACCGCGCTCCGCGCCGCGGCAACGGGTTTTCTCTGCGCGCTCATTGCCGTCAACCGCCAACCCGATGCCATTCTGGCGGCGGGCCTCGGCCTCTATGGACTTTGGTGGGCGGGACGCAAAATCCCCCTCTACGTGGCCGCAGGGCTGATCCCAGTGGGCCTGGTGGTCGCCTACAATCTCCATTTCGTCGGCAATATCGCCGGTGCCTACGCCTTGATCGATCCGCCGGACAAGTACAGTGACGGCGTTCTGGGCGGCATTGCCGGCCTCCTGTTCAGCCCCACGCACGGGCTCTTCGTCTTTTCGCCTTTCCTGCTGTTTGTACCCTGCTTCCTGCGCCAGGTGCTGCGAGACCGGAAGATGCGCGGCCTGACCATCGCGATAGGCTGCGCCATGGTCGTCCAGGTGATCTTCTACAGCATGATAGACTGGCGCCAGGGCATGTCCTTTGGGCCGCGCTGGCTCACGGATATGGCGCCGATGCTTGTCTGGATGCTGCCGCCCGTGCTGGCGGCATTGTCGCGAGCGGGCCGGGTTGTGTTTGCAGCAGCCGCATTGGCGGCGGTCGCGATCGAGGTCGTCGGCGCGTTCTGGTACCTCGGCGTGGCGGATGCGCACGTGGTGGCGGCGCGCGGTCCCGACAGAATGCGGCCAGCATGGGACATCAACAACGCTCCCTTTATCGCCGAGCTGAAGCATCCGCCCGCGCCCATGGACCTCCTGACCCG
>NZ_RZOT01000729.1:0-2249 GCF_003999085.1 Mesorhizobium sp. M4A.F.Ca.ET.090.04.2.1 | reverse complement strand
GCGGAGTATCTGGTGAACTCCGATGTGATGCAGATAAAGGTCGCGCAAGGCGCGAAGCCCGGCGAGGGCGGGCAGCTGCCCGGCCACAAGGTCGATGCCACCATTGCCAAGGTCAGGCATTCGACGCCCGGCGTCGGCCTGATCTCGCCGCCGCCGCATCACGACATCTACTCGATCGAGGATCTGGCGCAGCTCATCTACGACCTCAAGAACGTCAACCCGGCGGCTGATGTCTCGGTCAAGCTGGTCTCGGAAGTCGGTGTCGGCACGGTCGCGGCCGGCGTCGCCAAGGCGCGCGCCGATCACATCACCATTTCCGGCTATGACGGCGGCACCGGCGCATCGCCGCTGACCTCGCTCAAGCACGCCGGCAGCCCGTGGGAAATGGGCCTTGCCGAGACGCACCAGACGCTGGTGCTCAACGGCCTCAGGTCGCGCGTCGCGCTGCAGGTCGATGGCGGCCTGCGCACCGGCCGCGACGTCGTCATCGGCGCGCTGCTTGGCGCCGACGAATTCGGCTTCTCGACCGCGCCGCTGATCGCGGCCGGCTGCATCATGATGCGCAAGTGCCATCTCAACACCTGCCCGGTCGGCGTCGCGACGCAGGATCCGGTGTTGCGCAAGCGCTTCAAAGGCACGCCGGAACACGTCATCAACTTCTTCTTCTATGTGGCGGAAGAGGTGCGGGCGCTGCTCGCCGAGATGGGCTACACCCATCTCGACCAGATCATCGGCGACACCGAACTCCTGGAGAAGCGGGCGCTGATCCAGCACTGGAAGGCGCGCGGGCTCGATTTCGGCAAGATGTTCTTCAAGCCGGATGCGCCGCATGAGGCGGTGCACTGGACCGAGCGGCAGAAGCATCCGATCGACGACGTGCTCGACCGCAAGCTGATCGAACTCGCCAAGCCGGCGCTCGAAGCCCGGCAGCCGGTCAGCATCGAGCTGCCGATCCGCAATGTCGACCGTTCGACCGGCGCCATGCTGTCGGGCGAAGTGGCAAAGCGCTTCAGGCACAAGGGCCTGCGCGAGGACACGATCTCGGTGAAGCTCAACGGTACCGCCGGCCAGTCCTTCGGCGCCTTCCTAGCGCGTGGGGTTTCGTTCGAGCTGGTCGGTGCCGCCAACGACTACGTCGGCAAGGGCCTGTCGGGCGGACGCATCGTCATTCGCCCGCCTGAGAACACGAAGATCGTCGCCGCGGAGTCGATCATCGTCGGCAACACGGTGCTCTACGGCGCGACCGAGGGCGAGGCCTATTTCTGCGGCGTCGCCGGCGAGCGTTTTGCGGTTCGCAATTCGGGCGTCGCCGCCGTCGTCGAAGGCGTTGGCGACCATGGCTGCGAGTACATGACCGGCGGCATTGTCGTCGTCATCGGCCAGACCGGCCGCAACTTTGCCGCCGGCATGTCGGGCGGCGTCGCCTATGTGCTCGACGAGGTGGGTGATTTCGCCGAGCGCTGCAACATGGCGATGGTCGAACTGGAACCCGTTCCCGAAGAAGACGACCTGATGGAGAAACTGCTCCATCATGGCGGCGACCTCGATCACAAAGGCCGCGTCGACGTGTCCGGCGACATGACCAGCCATGATGAGGAGCGGCTCTATCAGCTGATCTCGAACCACGTCCATTACACGGGTTCGGTGCGCGGCCGCGAGATCCTCGACAACTGGGCGACTTTCCGGCCGAAATTCCGGAAGATCATGCCGGTCGAATACCGCCGCGCGCTGATCGAAATGGAACGCATGCGCATGGGCGTTGCGGCGGAATAGGCTTTGGGATTTGCCGGGAAGCAAAGCTTCCCGGTCGATGCCTTCATCAACAATCCTGGCCTCGGACTGAAGGTTGCCATGGCTGCCTTATGAGGTTAACGGGTGCGTCGTCGAGCGCGCCATCTGGACAGCAGGGACTGGACTATGGGCAAGGTAACAGGGTTTCTCGAGATCGACCGGCAGGTGCACAAGTACCAGCCGGCTTCCGACCGCATCCGGCATTTTCGCGAGTTCACGCTGCCGATGTCGGACAAGGAGGTCGAGAAACAGGCCGCGCGCTGCATGGATTGCGGCATTCCGTACTGTCACGGGCCGACCGGCTGCCCGGTCCACAACCAAATCCCGGACTGGAACGACCTCGTCTACAATGGCGACTGGGACAATGCGATCCGCAACCTGCATTCGACCAATAATTTCCCGGAATTCACCGGCCGCATCTGTCCGGCACCTTGCGAGGAAGCCTGCACGCTGAACCT
>NZ_RZOT01000728.1:0-2263 GCF_003999085.1 Mesorhizobium sp. M4A.F.Ca.ET.090.04.2.1 | reverse complement strand
GTCGTAGAGCAGCTTGAAATTGAGCACCAGGATGATGGCGGCGACCACCCAGGCGAGCAGGGCGACGGCGCGCGGGATGGCGAAATTGCCCATCTTCTTCTTGTCGGAGACAAACTGCACCAAAGGGATGACCGCGAAGGGCAGCTGCATCGACAGGATCACCTGGCTGAACACCAGCAGCTGGCCGGTGCCCCTCTCGCCGTAGAGCGCGGTGACGATCACCACCGGCACGATGGCGATGCCGCGGGTCAGCAGGCGGCGTGCCCATTGCGGGATGCGCAGGCGCAGGAAGCCCTCCATGACGATCTGGCCGGCAAGCGTCGCGGTGACCGTGGAGTTGAGGCCGGAGGCGAGCAGAGCCACGGCGAACAGGATCGAGGCGATGCCGAGGCCGAGCAGCGGCGATAGGAGCTCGAAGGCCTGGCCGATCTCGGCGACGTCCTGGTGGCCGGTGCCGTGGAAGGCCACCGCCGAGACGATCAAGATAGAGGCGTTGACGAACAGCGCCAGGATCAGCGCGATGGTCGAGTCCATGGTCGCCCACTTGATCGCGTCGCGCCTGCCCCGGTCGGTGCGCTCATAGGCACGGGTCTGAACGATCGAGGAGTGCAAATAGAGATTGTGCGGCATGACGGTGGCGCCGATGATGCCGATGGCGATGTAGAGCATCGCCGGGTTGGTGACGATCTGAGACGACGGCACGAACATCGAATGCAGGATCGAGCCGACCGGCGGAGCGGCGGCGAAGATCTGGATGGCAAAACAGCCGAAGATGATGATCAGCAGCGCGATGACGAAGGCCTCGAGGTAGCGGAAGCCCCTGTTCATCAGCATGAGCACCAGGAAGGCATCGAGAGCGGTGAGCATGGCGCCGCCGATCAGCGGAATGCCGAACAGCAGCTGCAGCGCGATCGCCGTGCCGATGACCTCGGCCAGGTCGCAGGCGATGATGGCCAACTCGCAGGCGATCCACAGCAGGAAGTTGACGGAGCGCGGATAGTAGGCGCGGCAGGCCTGGGCGAGGTCGCGGCCGGTGGCGATGCCAAGCCGGGCGGCAAGCGCCTGCAGCAGGATCGCCATCAGGTTCGACAGCATGATGATGAACAGCAGTGTGTAGCCGAACTGGGCGCCACCGGCGAGGTCGGTCGCCCAGTTGCCCGGATCCATATAGCCGACGGAAACCATGTAGCCCGGGCCCATGAAGGCGAACAGGCGGCGAAACCAGATGCCGGTCTGCGGCACGGTGATGGAGGCGTTGACCTCGCGCAGACTGGGCTGTTCATCCTCGTCGGGCCGGGCAAAACGCCACGCGGGTCTGGATACGGCTGTTGCGTCGGACATCAGGGATTTTCCGCTGAAAAGGGTCGAGGATGTTCCCTATCTATGCCATGGCTCAACATTATGCAATAGGCTATATTTCATTGTTTATGCTTTTGCGACGACGCCAAGTGACAGGGGCAACCGGGTGCGGACCCCGTTGCGCATGGGGTGGAATGCAAATAAACGGCCAGATAGTCGGGGTCCGTGCTATGACTACGGACCCGATTCAACGTCGCGGGCACTTGGCTCGCGGTTAGCGTGGAGGAGCGCGCATTGGCGCTGAGGAACAGACCGGTTCGACGCGAAGAGCCGCTTCCCGACGCCGATGTCCATTCGGCGGGCTTCCGGCAGACGCGCGAAGCGCGCCGCAGCGCCCTCGTCGAGGACTATGTCGAGCTGATCGCCGACCTGATCGAGGACGGCAACGAGGCACGGCAGGTCGACATCGCCGCCAGGCTCGGCGTCGCCCAGCCGACGGTGGCGAAGATGCTGACCAGGCTCTGCGCCGAAGGTCTGGTTTCGCGAAAGCCCTATCGCGGCGTGTTCCTGACCGAGGCCGGCCGCAAGGTGGCGGAGGAAAGCCGCATCCGCCACCAGACGGTGGAAGCCTTCCTGCGCTCGCTCGGGGTCAGCGCCGAGACAGCGCGCATCGACGCCGAGGGCATCGAGCACCATGTCAGCGCCGAGACGCTCGAGGCTTTCCGCAAGGCGATGATCGCGACGCGCTGAGTCTCGCCAGCCGCCGCCTCCGAGGCCGAATCCTCCGGAACCCAGTTACGTCCAGAGCGTTGCTCTTCGGCGCGATAGCCGCGCCAGGGAGGAAGAGATGGGCGTAGAACAGGCACCGACCGCAAAAGGCAAACAGGCCGCAAAGGGACTGAGACGGGCGGCGGCAAAGGACGAGCGCAAGACGGAAGCCGAGACCGGCCGGCCGCTGCAGAAG
>NZ_RZOT01000727.1:0-2266 GCF_003999085.1 Mesorhizobium sp. M4A.F.Ca.ET.090.04.2.1 | reverse complement strand
GCGATCGCTGCCATCACCGCCGCATGAGTGCCAAGCGTCGGCACGATTGAATCGGGCGAAGGGCGGAAGGAATTGCGCGACAGCCAGCGGCTTCCCGCCTCGTACCAGCGCTCGGGAAAATCCCTCGTGTAGCTCGAAATGTCGTGGGGATGGTCCTCTGCCGTGCGGGCCAGAATTTCGGCAATGATTGCGCCTTGACCGACATCAGGCGCTGCGGTGCTGTCGAAGCGCAGCTTGCCGCTTGGTGCATCGATGGGGCGCGTTCCTTGCGCGGCAAGCTCCAGCTCGACCTTCGGGTTCTCGGCGCGCTGCGCAAGTACATATGTTCCGCGCCCGACCTCGCCGCTGACCAGGCCGCGTTCGCGCAGCAACTGGTAGGCGCGGCCGACCGTACCGACGGTGGCGCCGATGTCATAAGCGAGGTCACGCTGCGGCGGCAGTTTTGCACCGGCATCAATGACGCCCTTGTCGATGTCTGATTCAATGCTGTCAGCAAGACGCTGATACAGCGGGCCTGAGCCGGAAGAGAGGTCTGGAAGCCAATTTGTCATGGTGACAATTTTCTATATTGTGCCGCACGATGAGTCAATCCATATGAAGTCTGCGATTGATAGGATACAATCGAGACAAGGTAGAACGAAGATGGATACAACCGACACAATTCATTACATCGGCACCGGATTGGATGGGCGCACGAAGTCACGGGCTCGCAATGGCTTCGTGGACCGCCTCGTATTTGTGCTCGGCTCCGTCATGAGGCAGATTGACCGGATGCTGGACCGCCGCCGCGGCCGCTTGGCCTTGCTGGAGATGACGGACGAGCAGCTCAAGGATATCGGCGTCTCGCGCTGCGATGCGCATCGCGAAGGCCTCCGGCCGTTCTGGGATTGAGTTCACGCCGTCGAAGGATTCGGATGGCGCCGAACACTATTTCCGCAGCCGGGCAACCCAATGATCGGCGAAGACGGCGATGACGCACAGCAGCAGAAACAGTCCGGTTGTGGCCAGCGCCGAAACAGCGACGCTGGCCGCGCCGTTCTTCTCCACGCTGAGAAACGGGTAGGGGACTTCGCCGGCGATCGGCGCCCGCAGCAGCACATAGGCCAGATAGGCGAGCGGGTAGACCATCCACCAGGAGATGTCGCGCCAGCGCGCGGTGCCGTCGGCGCCGGCGACAAGCCACCACAGCACGAACAGCGCCGGCGTCACATAGTGCAGCAGGATATCGCAGAGCAGGAACAGGCCTTGCGGCTGCCACAGTCGCGCCAGCACCGTCGCATAGACGATGAAGACGAGGCCGATCGCCGCCGCCACGCCCGCCCGCAACCGCGATCCGGCAAAGGCCGGGAACCACGCATAGCCTGACGGCGACAGCAGCGACGTGTGCACCAGCACCGCCCCGATATTGGTCAGGATGGTGAAGAAGCTGAACAGGAAAACGACCGAGCCGAGGAAGCTGCGGCCGGCTTCCATCGAGGCCGGGATGGTGATGCATGCCTGCAGGACAAGTCCGATCAGGCCGACGGCCAGTCCCGCTCTCTGCAGGAAACGGCCCATGGCCTCAGGCGGCCGCAGCGCAGGACGGATTGCCCGCCTGCCAACGGGCGATGTCGGAGCCGATGCGCGCACCGAGCGGGTCCGCCATCAGCGGGCCGAAGACGTCGATGCGGCTGGAATTGCCTTGCGCCTGCACCACCAGGAGCGGCTTGCCGCCATAATGCTTGGCCGGCACCAGCAGGAAGCGCGGCGTGCCGCTGAACGAATTCAGCTCATTGGCCATCTGGTAGGGCTTGAAGGCCGGATCCTTGCTGGCGATCCAGCATTTATGCGCCGCGATCGCCACCTGTTCCATGGCGAGCAGCGAGGCGCTCTTGCCCGAGGGCGGCGGCGCGCTCTTCGGGCTCGACTGGCAGGCGGCGAGCGCAAGCACGGCGGCAGCCAGGAGAGCAAGGCGAGCAATCGTCAGTCTCATGGTCAGGCCGCCCCCGCGTTCTGAAAGCAATGTCCTAGGAGATAATCAAGCGGCGATGCCGAGGGCACCTTCGAACAGCGCCCGGCCGTCGTTGCCGCCATGCGCCGCCTCGATCAGGTTTTCCGGATGCGGCATCAGGCCAAGCACATTGCCCTTTTCGCTGATGATGCCGGCAATATCGTTGATCGAGCCGTTCGGATTGGTGCCGTCGGCGTAGCGGAACACCACCTGTCCCTCGCCCTCGAGGCGGGCGAGCGTCTCAGCGTCGGCGAAATAGTTGCCGTCGTGATGCGC
>NZ_RZOT01000726.1:0-2269 GCF_003999085.1 Mesorhizobium sp. M4A.F.Ca.ET.090.04.2.1 | reverse complement strand
AGGTGGTTCCCGGTGTCACCGCGGCCTTCGCCGCCGCCGCCGATTTCGAACTGCCGCTGACGCTGCGCGGCGTGTCGTCGTCGCTGGTGTTCACGACGGGCCATGACCTTAAGGGCAATTCGCTGCCCGACTGGGCCAAGCTCGCCATTTCCGGCGCCACCGTCGCCGTCTATATGGGCCGTTCGGTCGCGGCCGAAGTCGCCGGCCGGCTGATCGAGGCGGGCCTGTCGCCCGACACCGCGGTCGCCGTGGTCGAGAACGCCAGCCTCGGCAACCGTCGCCGCTTCCACGGCACGCTGGCCGACCTGCCGTCGCTGGAGGCCCGCGCCGATCTCACCGGCCCGGTCATGACCATCATCGGCGATGCGGTCGCCGGCGCCAATTTCGAACGTTCCGAGCCGCTCGCGGCACACAGGCATGAAGATACGGCCAGCGTAGCGGCCGAAGGAGTTGAACAATGAAAGTTCTGACCGCGAACAGGCTCACCGACGGCATCGCCGTCTGGTACGCCGATGGCGGCTGGGCGGAGACGGTCGGCGGTGCCGACCTCGCCCATGACAAGGCGGCGGAAGACCGGCTGGAAGCGATCGGCGCTGCCGCCTACGCCAACAACGAGGTGGTCGACGTCAACCTGATCGACGTCACGGTGGTCGACGGATTGGTCGAGCCGGTGCGGTTGCGCGAAAAGATCCGCGCCGCCGGGCCGACCATCCGCGAAGATCTCGGCAAGCAGGCGAGCCCGCAACCCGTGCGGGCGGCATAGACCAAACAGGCAATGCGGGCGGACGCGCCCTGAAAGACGAAGCATGTACCGTTACGATGAGTTCGACCACGATTTCGTTCAGGCCCGCGTCGCCGAGTTCAGCGACCAGGTGCAACGCCGGCTTGCCGGTGAGATCACCGAGGACCAGTTCCGGCCGCTCCGGCTGATGAACGGCGTCTATCTGCAGCTGCATGCCTATATGCTGCGCATCGCGGTGCCCTATGGCACGCTGAACAGCAAGCAGCTGCGCATGCTCGGCCACATCGCGCGCAAATACGACAAGGGCTACGGTCATTTCACGACCCGCCAGAACATACAGTTCAACTGGCCGGCGCTCTCCGACATTCCCGCGATCCTGGCCGATCTCGCCAGCGTCGAGATGCACGCCATCCAGACCAGCGGCAATTGCATCCGCAACGTCACCGCCGATCATTTCGCCGGTGCCGCCGCCGACGAGGTTGCCGATCCGCGCCCCTATGCCGAGATCCTGCGGCAATGGTCGTCGGTGCATCCGGAATTCTCGTTCCTGCCGCGTAAGTTCAAGATAGCGGTGACGGGTGCGGAGCGCGACCGCGCCGCCATCCAGACGCATGACATCGGCCTGCACCTGAAGAAGAACGCGGCCGGCGAGCTCGGCTTCGCGGTCTATGTCGGCGGCGGCCAGGGCCGCACGCCGATGGTGGCGCGGAAGATCCGCGACTTCCTGCCGGAAGCCGATCTTCTCTCCTACTGCACGGCGATCCTGCGCGTTTACAACCTCTACGGCCGCCGCGACAACAAGTACAAGGCGCGGATCAAGATCCTTGTCCACGAGACCGGCGTCGAGGAGATCACGCGCCAGGTCGAGGCCGAATGGCAGGAGCTGAAGGACGCCGAGCTGAAGCTGCCGGAAGCCGACATCGGTGCCATCAACGCCTATTTCGCGCCGCCGGCGGTGGTCGAGCGGCCGGAAGGCGACGCGGCTGTGAAGCTGGCGCGGCTCGATTCCAAGAATTTCTCGGAATGGCTCGACCAGAATGTGGTGACGCATCGCCATCCCGACTACGCGGCGGTGACGATCTCGCTGAAGGGCATCGGCGAGGTGCCGGGCGACGCCACCGACAGCCAGATGGAGGCGGTCGCCGACATCGCCGAGAAATACGCCTTCGACGAATTGCGCGTCAGCCACGAGCAGAACCTGATCCTGCCGCATGTGGCGCGCGCCGATCTGAAGGCCGTCTATGACGCGTTGGTCGACATCGGCCTGGCGACGGCCAATTCCAACCTGATCAGCGACATCATCTCATGCCCCGGCCTCGACTATTGCGCGCTGGCCACGGCCCGTTCCATTCCGGTGGCGCAGGAGATCTCGCAGCGCTTCGCTTCGCTCGAACGGCAGCGCGAGATCGGCGAGCTGAAGCTGAAGATCTCCGGCTGCATCAATGCCTGCGGCCATCATCATGTCGGCCACATCGGCATTCTCGGCGTCGAGAAGAAGGGCTCCGAGCTTTACCAGGTCACCCTCGG
>NZ_RZOT01000725.1:0-2270 GCF_003999085.1 Mesorhizobium sp. M4A.F.Ca.ET.090.04.2.1 | reverse complement strand
GTTCTCTCGTGCCATCCAGACCTTGCATCAACGGATCAGGCACCGTTTCTTAAAAACAGCCCGGTTCAAGCTTTGCTTCTGGACATTCGTGCGGGCGTTCTAGCAGATCGTGATTGCGGGGAACAATGCCAGACGCGCCCGCCAGATGGCCAATCTGGAATGAATTTTCCACGATCAGTGCGTATGTGGGAAAATCCTGCCCTACCGCCTGATGCATGGCAAAGAACGGAGAAACTATTGCCTTTCGGGTGACCGTGGACGGCCCGCCGCGCGAAGCTCCCGCTCACGCGGATGCGCGCCGGGCTGCCGATTTGTGATAGGCCCTCCAGCGGCCGCACTATCGGGAATCGGACCCAGCGGCTATACCGGCCACACATGCTGCCCGCGCGCCGTGGCACCAAATAGGCTTCGAAGGTGATCGCGTCCGCCGTCGCGGACCAACACGGCGTCCCAACGACCCCCAGACATTGCGAAACAGAGCATTGAACCCGCTTTTATCCATCAAACGGCACCTCACGCCCGCGCAGATCAACGTCTACTTCTCGATCTTTTGCTTCTTTTGTCCGCCGGTGCTGGGTTCGGCCGTGAGCTTTGTGTTCATCGGCGGCGGTCTTTGGTCAGGGGTACTGCTCGCCCTGAAGCGGCGACGCTTCAATTTCGATCCGCCGATGCTCGCCATAACGGTGGCGATCTATGTCTATTGCGCGGCATACCTGCTGGCGTCGGCCGTCAACAACGCGCTCGGGGCCGATGCGCCGCATCTCGTGGCGCTGGTCACGTTCCTGCTGTTCCCGATCTCCTACTCGACCTGGAGCATAACCGCAAAGGCGACCCTTGCCCGCATCGTCGTGGTCGCCAGCATGGCGGCATGTTTTGGCGCCCTGGTGCTGGCCGTGGTGCAATACTACTGGCTCGGCATGCGGGCCGAAGGCGGGGCCGGAAACGCCATTCCGTTCGCCACGGTCACCTGTCTCGGCGTCATGATGTGCATGGCCGGGGCGCTGTCGGGCATTGAAAGAGCCAAAGGCCTTCTGATCCCGGCGGTACTGGCCGGCATCATTGCCATCCTCTATTCGGGCACCCGCATCATCTGGGTGGCCATACCGGTGTCGGGCATCGCCGTACTCTTGATCAACCGGCGCAGGCTGGAGCAGGCAAGTCTTGCTCGTCTGCTGCTGATTGCCGCCGTGATGTCGCTGGTGATCGCCATTCTCGGTTTCCATATCGTGTCGGAACGCGCGGATTTCCTGTTCAGCGACTGGGACGCGCTTGCCAAGGGCGACCACGCGACGCCGACGGGGTTGCGCGTGGCGCTGTGGCAGATCGGGCTCGGTGCATTCCGGGACGCTCCGATATTCGGACACGGCATCGCCGCCAGCCAGGCGCTGATGAAGCAAGGCTTCCATGACCAGTTCGGCATGGCCATGGGCTTCAGCCATTTCCACAACGGCTTTCTGACCGCGCTGGTGCAGGCCGGGTTGGCCGGAGCAATCACGCTCGCGGCGATCTTCGCGGTCGCCGCATGGAACGCCGCAAAGGTTCTGCGCGTCAGCGCCGATCCGATCGAGCGCTTCGGCGCGACGATGGTCGCCGTCACGGTGATCGTCTACCTGATCGGCGGAATGACCGGCATCCTGCTCGGCCACGATATCCTCGATTCGACTTTCATGGTCTTCGTGGTGTCCGGAACCTACCTTGCGTCGGGGCGCCAACAGAGGCTGCCGCAGGAGCCGGCGGCCGCGATAGCGCCGGCAACCTGACCAAGGGGATGCGAAAACCCGCCATGAAAGTTCTGGTCACAGGCGCGACGGGATTCATCGGACGCCGGGTCGTGAGCCACCTTGCCGATGCGGGGTTCGAGGTGCGCACCGCCTCGCGCCGGCCGGAACGGCTTGAGCGGGCAAGCGGGGCGGTTCTGCTGCCCGGCTTCGATGCTCCCGCCGACGCCTTCCTCGCAATGATGGAGGGAGTGACACATGTCGTTCACTGCGCGGCGTTGAACAACGACCGCGGCGCCAGCGAGCCGGATTATCTGGCCGCGAACGGAGCGCTGACCGGCCGGCTCGCGCGTGCCGCGGCGGCGCTAGCAAGCGGGCGCTTCCTCTATCTGTCGTCGATCCGGGCGGTCGTCGGCCCGGACTTCAGCGGCACGATCGACGAGGCAACGGTCCCTGCTCCGCAAGACGCCTATGGCCGCTCGAAGCGCGACGGCGAGATCAGGACGCTCGACGCCTACCGATCGGCGGGCCGTTCCGACGCCGCCGTGCTGC
>NZ_RZOT01000724.1:0-2271 GCF_003999085.1 Mesorhizobium sp. M4A.F.Ca.ET.090.04.2.1 | reverse complement strand
ATCCTCGACATAGCCATGCCTGGCGAGGACGGCCTGTCGTTCGGCCGCTGGCTGCGCTCCAAGACCCCGATCGGCATCATCTATGCCACCGCGGCCGGCACCGCGCTTGATCGCATCGTCGGGCTCGAGCTCGGCGCCGACGACTACATCGTCAAGCCTTACGAACTGCGCGAGGTGCTGGCCCGGGTGCGCAGCGTGCTGCGCCGCGTGCCGCAGCCGGCCGAGCCGCAGGCCGCCAAGCCCGAACCGGCCTCTGCCGGCCGCCGCATGAGCTTCGGCTCATTCCACGCCGATCTCGACGGCAGGCTGGTCACCGGTGCCAACGGCGCGGTCGTCGACATGGCCAAAAGCGAGTTCGACGTACTGGAAGTCTTCCTGACGCGCGCCAACCGTCTGCTGACACGAGCGGCGATCTCCGAAGCGATCGGCTTCGTCGAGGACCCGGAATCTTCGCGGGCGGTCGACATCCGCATCATGCGGCTGCGAAAGAAGATCGAGACCGACCCCGCCAACCCGAAGTTCCTGCGCACGGTGCGCGGCGAGGGCTATATCTTCTCGCTGCCGAGCGGCGAGGGCAACTGAGCCTGAACCGCAGCGGCCCGAACTGTGAGGCCGCCGTCATTCGGCCATGACGGCCGGTGACCTTCGATATCCGGAATCCGGCTGGCGCGTGTCCTTCCGGATGCGCAAAGAACGCTGTAGCATTTTTGTCCTGCATATGGTTCCTCCGGGAACCCACGATCGATTTTCGAACTGTGTGCTGAATTTCATATCCTGCCGATCTGGCCCTGGGTGACGTATTGAACATGACAGCCGAAGCCGCCCGAACGGATATGCAAGCCACCCGCCAGGGCGCGGCGATGGCGGCCGTCCGCGTCGTGCGCCGGCTGCGCGAGGCCGGTGACTGGCAGCGCGAGATGGACATCATCCTGGAGACGCTCTGCCGCGCCATGGATTGCCAGCGCGGCATTCTGTTTCGGCTTCGCGAGCTTCCGGGCCAGGGCTTCGCCCAGTCGGTCTCGGCCTACTGGATCGATCCCGAATTCGGCGGCGAACTCGCCTCGCCCACCGTCATCATGCAGTCGATCATCAATTCCGACCCGTTGCTGGAGCGGCTGCAGGAGGACGAGCGGCAAGGCAAGGTCTTTGCCGGCCATACCCGCGATCTCGACGGCTTCCTGAGAGCCGACTTCGAGAAGCAGAATATCAAGTCGTTCCTGTCGGTGTCGGTCTTCGCGCATGGCCATCTCTGGGGCACGCTGGCGGTCAACGATTGTGTCGCCGAGCGCGAATGGACCGATGAGGAAGAGGCGACGCTGCACATCATCGCGCTGGCCATCGGCGATGCCATCGAGCACTCGCCCTCCGACGCCCATGCCAGTGAGGTTATCCGCCGCACCATGCTGCAGGCTTCGCTCGACGCCATCGTCGTCATCGACGAGACCGGCTCGATCATCGAGTTCAATCCGGCGGCCGAGAAGATGTTCGGCTTCCCGCGCAGCGACATCCTCGGCAAGGACCTGCTCGACACCATCGTTCCGATCTACTACCGCAAGGGCTATGCCTCGGGCGCCGAATACATGTCGGGCCGCGGCGCGCCAATGGTTGGCCAGCGGCTCGAGACCGTGACCCAGAATGCCGCCGGCGAGGTGTTCCCGATCGAACTGACGGCGACCGAGATGCGGGTTGCCGACCGCAGGCTGATCTTCGGCTCGATCCGCGATTTGCGCGACAAGCTGCGCGCCGAGGAGGAAATCGGCCGCCAGCGCGAGAAGCTGCACCAGAACGAGAAGATGGCCGCCATGGGTTCGCTGCTGGCCGGCGTCTCGCACGAGCTGAACAACCCCCTTGCCGTGGTCGTCGCGCAATCGACGCTGTTGCATGAGTTCGCCACCGACCCGCAGACCAAGGTGCGCGCCGAGAAGGTACGCGCAGCCGCCGAGCGCTGCGGCCGCATCGTCAAGAGCTTCCTGTCGATGGTGCGCCTGCATCCGACCGAGCAGGCAGAGACCGACCTCAACCAGGTGATCCGCGCCGCGCTCGAAGTGACAGCCTATGGCGCGCGCTCCAGCGGCATCATCATCGACACCGAGTTCGCCGTCGGCCCGCTGCTGGCCATGGCCGATGCCGACCATGTCACGCAGGTGGCCGCCAACTTCCTCGTCAACAGTCAGCATGCGTTGGCTGGCGTCGCAGGCGACCGGCTGATCAAGGTGCGCACGTTTCGCAGCGATCGCGGCAATCCCGGCTTCTCCGTCGAGGACAACGGCC
>NZ_RZOT01000723.1:0-2274 GCF_003999085.1 Mesorhizobium sp. M4A.F.Ca.ET.090.04.2.1 | reverse complement strand
CGCTCCAGCGCATCCGAAAGGATGACCACCGCCGCGCCGCGGGCGAAGGCGGAAAAACGCGGCACCGAAAGGAAGGCGAGCAGCGTCGGCCCCATGCGGGTGCCGCCATCCCAGTCGTCGACCAAAACCGCCGCCCGGGCGAGCGCCTGGTCGCGGTCACGGACCCGCAGCGCCGAGGTGATGCGCGTGAGTCTCGTGCCGAAGGTGAAGACTTCGGCACGGTCGGCGCCCTGCACGGCGGCGTGCGCCAACTTCAGGTAATCGGCAGTATGGAGCTTCATCGAGCCGGAGACGTCGATGAGCAGGAGCAGCTTGCGCGGCACGGTCTGACGGCGGCGGAGCTGCGGCGAAGGAATGTCGCCGTCGGCGCTGACGATTTCGCCGAGTGAACGCCTGAGATCGAGCGTGCCGCGCGAGCGGGTGCGGATGGTGCGGAAGGAGCGGCGGGCGGGCAAAGCGGAGGCGAGCCCGCGGCGGAATGCGCCAAGACCGTCGGCAGCGCGCTGGAAATCGCGGCTGCTCAACTGCTCGCGCGCCGAGGTCAGCTCGCCGCCCTTCCCCTGGCGAGCGGCCTGGCTTTGCTCTTCGCGCGTGCCACGATCGTCCTTGATGCGGGTTTCATCCTCTTCGCCCTCGATCGACGGTTTTACGTCGCCATAGAAGTGGCTGCGTAAATGTGCGTCGAATTCGATGCGACGGTCGGGCGAAGGCGCGAGCGTCGCCAGCGCGGCCTCGCGGATGTCGTTCATCGAGCGCGGCCCAAGCAGTGTCACCGCCTGCATGAAGCTGGTGGCCTGTTCCGGCGCGACGGCGAAGGCGTGGCGGCGCAACAGGCGGGCAAAGCCAAGGAAGGGCGCGGCGGCGCGGGGCAAGCTTTCCTCGCCCCGTTCACGGGGAGAGGATGCCGGCAGGCAGGTGAGGGGCAGCGCCATCGTCTGCCCATGTTGGCGCCGCCCCTCATCCGCCCCTTCGGGGCACCTTCTCCCCGTGAACGGGGAGAAGGGATTGTTGAGGTCGCGGCTCACGCCAGTGACTCCTCGACGATCCTCCCAAGTTCCGGCGCGATCGCGGACAGATCCTCCTCGTCCTTGATCAGCACGCCGATGGCGCGGCGAAAGGCTTCCGGCCATGGGCTTCCGCCCTTTTCGAGAATGGTGGCGGCATTCGCCCATTCCACCGCCTCGGCAATGCCGGGCGGCTTGGCCAGCGGGCGGGCGCGGATCTGCTGCACGGCATTGGCCACCGCGCGCGCCGTCGCCTCGGCGACATCGCCCGCGCGCAGCATGATGATCTCGGCCTCGCGCGCGGCGTCGGGATAGCCGATCCAGTGGTAGACGCAGCGCCGGCGCAGCGCCTCGGCCAGCTCGCGGGTGCGGTTGGAGGTCAGGATGACGATCGGCTGCGTTGCGGCGCGGATCGTGCCGCGTTCCGGGATGCTGATCTGGAAATCGGAGAGGAATTCCAGGAGCAGGGCTTCGAATTCGTGGTCGGAGCGATCGATCTCGTCGACGAGCAGCACGCGCTGTTCCGGCACGCGCAGCACCTGCAGCAGCGGCCGCGCGATCAGGAAGCGGTCGTCATAGATGTCGATCTCGTGCTCGCCGGCATGGCGGATGGCGAGCAACTGGCGCTGGTAGTTCCATTCATAGAGCGCATGCGCGGCGTCGATGCCTTCATAGCATTGCAGGCGCACCAGCTCACGGCCGAGCAGTTCGGCCACTGCCTTGGCGGCTTCGGTCTTGCCGACGCCCGGCGCGCCTTCGAGCAGCAGCGGCTTGCCGAGGCGAATGGCCAGGAAGATCGCCGTCGCAAGGCTGTCGTCGGCGAGATAGCGCGAGGCGGCAAGGCGCGCCGCCACCGCTTCCGGCGAAGCCGCGATCTGTTCGGCGTCGGCGCGGGTCATTGTCCGCTCAACCCGCGGCTTGCGCCTTTAGCGCGCGCAGGATGCGCTCGGGCGTGATCGGCAAAGTGTCGATGCGAACGCCGACGGCGTCGAAAACGGCATTGGCGACGGCGGGGATCTGCGGGTTGGCGCACATCTCGCCCGGTCCCTTGGCGCCGAAGGGACCGTCCGCCGACGGCCGTTCCAGCACGATGATCTCGGTCTCGGCGAGATCGCCGGGACCGGGCATCAGATACTGGTTGAAATCGGTGCCGCCATGGTCGCGGTTCGGATAATAGGGCTCCGTCGTCTCGTAGAGGGCATGGCTGATGCCCATCCAGGAACCACCGACGAGCTGCTGCTCGACCATCTTCGGGCTCAGGGCGCGGCCG
>NZ_RZOT01000722.1:0-2277 GCF_003999085.1 Mesorhizobium sp. M4A.F.Ca.ET.090.04.2.1 | reverse complement strand
GGATGCGCAGGATGCCGAGGAAATTGAGGCCCATCAGGATGATCAGGGCGCCCGCCACCATTGCCAGCGGCTCCTGCCAGACGCGGAGCCAGTGACCGATGGTCGAGGCGCCGGCGCCGAGCGCCACGAACACGGTGGAGAAGCCGAGCACGAAGGCGATGGAGGATGCAATCAGCGCGCCGCGCGCGCCGGCCCTGGCGGTAGCGCCGGCATCGCCGCGGAAATCATCGACTGAAACACCGGCCATGTAGCAGAGATAAGGCGGCACCAGCGGCAGCACGCAAGGCGACAGGAACGAGATCGCCCCCGCTCCGACCGCGCTGACATAGCCGATATCCAATGCCATTTCGTGCAGTTCCGTTTGTGCTGGCGCCGATATAGCGACGGAATGCCGTCTTCGCCAATCACCATCACGTGGCAAGTCGCCGCTCCGCGGCCGGATTGGAAGAAACGGCACGCCGAATGCGTTGACCCGAAAGAGGCCGCGATTTCCGCACGCTTCGTTAGGATCACGTCAGGGAGATTTCCATGAAAACGATCACAGCCGGGTTGGCCGCGCTTTTGCTCAGCACCGCCGCATCCCTTGCCGCCGAGGCGTGGAAGGAAGCCGAGGTCGGCGGCACCAAGATCTACACCGATGTCATGGGCATGACGCTCTACACCTACGACAAGGATGAGAAGGGCAAGTCGAACTGCTACGACAAATGCGCCGCCAACTGGCCGCCGCTGAAGGCCGAGGCCGGCGCCAAGGCGGACGACGAATGGACGATCGTCGACCGCACCGACGGCACCAAGATGTGGGCCTATGACGGCAAGCCGGTTTACACCTTCGTCAAGGACAAGAAGGCCGGCGATGTGAGCGGCGACGGCGTCGCCGGCGTCTGGCACATCGTCAAGGCCGACTGAGTTCGGCTCGAGACTGGCCGAATATAGACTGGCTGCCGGATACATCCGGCGGCCAGTTCCGCCATGCCAGTGATGCTCGTCGCACCAGCTTCGATCGGC
Organism: Mesorhizobium sp. M4A.F.Ca.ET.090.04.2.1; assembly: GCF_003999085.1. Lineage (NCBI taxonomy): Bacteria > Pseudomonadati > Pseudomonadota > Alphaproteobacteria > Hyphomicrobiales > Phyllobacteriaceae > Mesorhizobium > Mesorhizobium sp. M4A.F.Ca.ET.090.04.2.1. The sequence continues at coordinate 1,272 of NZ_RZOT01000722.1, read as the reverse complement.
ATTGCCACTGCACTGAATCGCTTGAATGGGAGGGCTCGGTCCGGTGGCTCGATACACTGGCGACCCTTCCCGAAATTATGTGATCTTCTCCATACACTCTAAGAGTGTATTGCCGCGGACGTCCCCGCATTTTGGCCGCTTGCCCTTGACCGATTGCAAAAGCACGGCCATGTGAGCGACGAAAAAGAACGCGTCGTGCGCAGTGGAATTCTTCCGCCGCCCCACAGCTGATATGAGACCTCATGGACGTCGTCGTCGTCGAATCGCCGGCCAAGGCAAAGACAATCAACAAATATCTCGGCAAGAACTATCGGGTTCTGGCCTCGTTCGGCCATGTCCGCGATCTGCCGGCCAAGGATGGCTCGGTGCGCCCGGACGAGGATTTCGCCATGTCCTGGTCGGTCGACACCGCTTCCGGCAAGCGGCTCGCCGACATCGCCAAGGCGGTCAAGGACGCCGACGGCCTGATCCTCGCCACCGACCCGGACCGCGAGGGCGAGGCGATTTCCTGGCATGTGCTGGAAGTGCTGAAGCAGAAGCGCGCGCTGAAGGACAAGCCGGTGAGCCGCGTCGTCTTCAATGCCATCACCAAGGCCTCGGTGCTGGATGCGATGGCCAATCCGCGCCAGATCGACGCGCCGTTGGTCGATGCCTATCTCGCGCGCCGTGCGCTCGACTATCTGGTCGGCTTCACGTTGTCGCCGGTGCTGTGGCGCAAGCTACCCGGCGCCCGCTCGGCCGGCCGTGTGCAGTCGGTGGCGCTGCGCCTGGTCTGCGACCGCGAATTGGAGATCGAGCGCTTCATCCGCGAGGAATACTGGCAGATCGCGGCCATCCTCAACACGCCGCGCAACGACAGTTTCGAGGCGCGGCTGACCGCCTTTGCCGGCAAGAAGCTGCAAAAACTCGACATCGCCAACAAGGCGCAGGCCGACGACATCAAGGCGATGCTGGAAGGGGCAAGCTTCAAGGCGCTGTCGGTCGAAGCCAAGCCCACCAAGCGCAATCCGGGCCCGCCCTTCACCACCTCGACGCTGCAGCAGGCCGCCTCGTCTGGCCTCGGCTTTTCGGCCACCCGCACCATGCAGGTGGCGCAGCGGCTCTATGAGGGCATGGACATCGGCGGCGAGACCGCCGGCCTGATCACCTATATGCGAACCGACGGCGTGCAGATGGCGCCGGAAGCGATCGACGCCGCCCGCGATGCCATCGTCAGCGAATTCGGTCAGAAATACCTGCCGGAAAAGCCGCGCTTCTACACGACCAAGGCCA
>NZ_RZOT01000721.1:0-2280 GCF_003999085.1 Mesorhizobium sp. M4A.F.Ca.ET.090.04.2.1 | reverse complement strand
GCTCCATGCCGCCGGCCTTGCCGGCATCGGTGCCGATGGTCTCCGAGCCCCAGCCCTTGATGTCCTTGCTGATCAGGAACTGGATGGCTTCCGCCGTCGGGCCGGGCGTATGCGGGCCGGTTTCGTTGGCGTTGAGGAAAGCGGCTTCCGAGCCGTTGCGCTTGTACCAGTCGGTGCGCATCACCACCCACTCGCCGGCATTGATGGCGCCATGCTTGGCTTCCCAGGCCTTGATGTGGTCGACGGTGAGCAGGAAATCGTGGTCGGCGGCCGATTCCTTCGAGCAGTCGATGACATTGACCGGGCCGACGAAATTCTGCGCCGGAATGGTGTCGGTGGCGCCGTCCGGATAGTCCTTGCCGGTGATCCAGTGCTGCGGCGCATCGAAATGCGTGCCCGAATGCTCGCCGAGCTTCAGCCAGTTCCAGGCCCACCACGGCCCGTTCTTGTCATATTTGGAGATGGCGTGGATCTCGACCTTCGGCGTGTCGACGGCGAGCTCCGGCGGCAGCTTGATCAGCGGCGTGTTCGGCCCGAGCGGCGCCGACAGGTCGACCACGCGGATGGCGCCCGAAAGCAGCTGGCCGGCGACCTCGCCGAGGAGTTTTTGCGTGTCCATGGTCTCAGTTCCCTCTTTGTCGATGAAGATCGAGGCTCGTTGCGGCCCTTAATATCCTACTAGACGAAAACATATGCATCTGCAATTATCTTTAAGCATAAAGCATTTTGGGGCGAGGCGTGAGCGAGTTCGACGCCATCTTTGTCGGGGCGGGCCACAACAGTCTGGCATGCGCCGCGCATCTGGCGCGCAAAGGCTGGAAAACAGCCGTTTTTGAACGCAGTGCAGCAATCGGCGGCGCGGTGCAAACCCGCGAATTCACCTTACCCGGCTTCCGCCACGATTTCGGCGCGATGAATCTGAGCCTGTTCGCCGGCTCAGCCTTCCACCGGAAATATGCAAATGAATTGAAAAACCAGGGGCTGGAATTCGCGCCGGTGGCGGACTGTTTCGCCAGCGCCTTCCCGGACGGCAAATGGTTCGGCGTCAGCAACGACCTGGAGAAGACCGCCGCGCGGCTGGCCGCCTTCTCCGCAGCGGACGCCGATACTTGGCGGCGTCTTGTCGCCGCCTTTCCGGGCGAAGCCGAGCATCTGTTCCGGCTGCTGGGCTCGCCGATGAGCACCCGTGCGCTGGCCGGCACGGCCTGGAAGCTCTGGCGCAAGAAGGGCGTTGCCGGCGCGCTCGACACCGGCCGACTGCTGCTCTCCTCGCCCCGCGCGTGGCTGGAAGAAAACTTCGAGACGCCGCATGTGCGCGCGACGCTCGCCGCCTGGGGCATGCATCTCGACTTCGCGCCGGACATCGCCGGCGGCGCCGTGTTCCCCTATCTGGAATCGATGGCCAACCAGAGTTTCGGCATGGTGCTAGGCAAGGGCGGCGCCGACACCATGATCCGCGCGCTTGCCGGCATGGTGACGGCGGCTGGCGGCAAGATCGCAACCGGCGCCGAGGTTGCCGAGATCACGGTCGCCGGCGGCCGGGCGACCGGCGTGCGGCTCGCGTCCGGGGATTTCCATGTCGCCAGCAAGGCGGTCATCGCTGGCGTCGCGCCGAAGGCGCTGCCGGGCAAGCTTCTGCCCGACGGTTCGGGCGATGCCGGCTTCGACGCGGCGATGAAGAAATTCCGTTACGCGCCAGGCACGATGATGATCCACCTGGCGCTGGACGACCTGCCCGACTGGAGCGCCGGGGCCGAGCTGCGTCAGTTCGCCTATGTGCATCTTTCGCCCTCGCTCGACGCCATGTCGCGCACCTACCAGCAGGCGACAGCGGGCATTTTGCCGGACGAGCCAGTGCTGGTCATCGGCCAGCCGACGGCCGTCGATCCCTCCCGCGCGCCCGCAGGCAAGCATGTGCTGTGGGTGCAGGTGCGCATGCTGCCGGCCGAAGTCCTCGGCGACGCGGCCGGCAGGATCGAGCCTGGTCCGTGGGACGCGATTAAGGACGCCTATGCCGAGCGCGTGCTCGAGATCATCGAGAGTTACGCGCCGGGCCTGCGCCAAAAAATCCTCGGCCGCGCCGTCTTCTCGCCGCTCGATCTCGAGCGCGAGAACCCGAACCTCGTCGGCGGCGACCAGATCTGCGGCAGCCATCATCTGGCGCAGAATTTTCTTTTCCGCCCGGCCCGTGGCTACGCCGGCTGGAACACGCCGGTCTCAAACTTCTACCTCACCGGCGCCGCGACATGGCCCGGCGCCGGCACCGGCGCCGCCTCGGGC
>NZ_RZOT01000720.1:0-2280 GCF_003999085.1 Mesorhizobium sp. M4A.F.Ca.ET.090.04.2.1 | reverse complement strand
GTTCAGGACAGACCTGGCGGAGACTGATGAGGCGGGTCCGCTCTCGCCGGGTCTATGGTTTTGCGCAAGCAATCGAAATGTCAGGCCGGATTTCGTTCAGCCTCCGTTCAGCCACGGTCTCTTATTAACCTTTGCTAAAGCCGGTCCGCATCCCCCCGAAAATACACGGGCCGGCGCGAAGGAGACCGAAATGAACCGAATTCTCAAGACCGCCATTCTGTCCACGGGCATCGCCGCGACCATATTGGCCACCTTGCCGGCGGCCAATGCCGATGACTGGCGCTGGCGCCGTCACCATCACAACCACAACGACGCCCTCGCCGCCGGCGTCGTCGGCCTTGCTGCCGGCGCCCTGATCGCCGGCGCGTTGAGCAACCCGCAGCCTCGCTACAACAGCTATTACGAGCCGGGCTACGACGACTATGACTACCGCTATGTGCAGCCGGCTCCGGTTCGCCGCTATTATGCGCAGCCGCGCGTCGTCTATGCCGACCGCTATGCGGAACCGTGGACCCGTGCCTGGTACGAATATTGCTCGGACCGCTATCGCACCTTCAATTCCCGCACCGGTACCTTCACCGGCAATGATGGCGAGCAGCACTTCTGCGTCGCCAACTGAGGCTTCCCTGCCCCTAACAAGAAAGCGCTGACCGCAAGGCCAGCGCTTTTTGTTTGGGGCTCCTTTAGGCGCTCACCCAGGGTGTGTTGAGATTCAGGTCAGGCCGAGCCGAGAGCGATGGGTTCCGAGAACCGGAGCGGAGCGTACTCAAAGTACGTGAGCACCGGAAGCGCAGGAACCCACCGCTCGCAGGCCGGCCTCACCTGAATATCGACACACCCTAGGTCAGGAACGGATTGGTGCGGCGCTCCTCGCCGAAGCGGCCTCCGGGGCCGTGGCCGCAGATGAAGCCAATGTCGTCGCCGAGCGGCAAGAGCTTTTCCTTGATCGAGGCGATCAGCGCGGCGTGGTCACCGCCGGGCAGGTCGGTGCGCCCGACCGAGCCGCGAAACAGCACGTCGCCGACATGGGCGAACTTCGCCGCGCGATTATAGTAGACGACATGGCCCGGCGCGTGCCCGGGGCAATGCAGGACCTCGAACACGTGGTTTCCGAACGACACGGTCTCGCCTTCGGTGAGAAACCGGTCGGGCACGCAGTTGCGCACCGCGTCGGTGACGCCGAAGCGCTTGGCCTGGTTCTCGAGGTTGGCGAGCAGCGGCCGGTCGGCCTCGTGCGGGCCGATGATGTCGACGCCGAGCGCCTCCTTCAACTCCATCGCGCCGCCGGCATGGTCGATATGGCCATGCGTGATCCAGATCGCGCCGGCCCTGATGTCATTGTCCTTCAGCACCGACAGCACCTTGTCGATGTCGCCGCCGGGATCGACGACCACACCTTGTCTGTCGTCCATGTCGAAGAGAATCGTGCAGTTCTGCTGGAAGGGCGTGACCGGCACGATGCCGGCATTGAGCTGACCCATGATTGTCCTTTCGCTGTGTCTTCCCCGATGTAGAGAGACTGACGAACGGCGTCCACCGCTTGCCAAACGAAAATGGGCGGCCGCAGCCGCCCACGCGAAACCCGGGGATTTCGGGCCTTTACTTCTTCATCGCGTTCAGGACCGCGCCGATGATGCCGGTCAGGATGGCGCCGCCGCCGGCACCGCCGAGGATGTTCTTCAGGTCAATCGCACTTCCGATTCCACCCGCCGCGGCTGCCGGGTCGACAGCGCCACCGCCGAGCAGGCTGCCGAGGATGGCCGCGCCGCCGACGCCGCCGATCGCGCCACCGAGGATTTTGGTTAGCTGTCCCATCGCCGCCTGCTTCAGCGCAACGCCTACTGCCTGACCACCGATAACACCCGCAATCACCTGCACAATGATCGCAACGAGCGTGTTCGTATCCATGTTAACAGTCCCTCCATAACTGCCAGCCTCCTCGGGCCGACGTCATCATGAGACGCTGAATTGGATGAAAGTCAAATGCACCGAGGCTTAAATAAAAGGGGCGGCCAGAAAACCGCCCCTGTAAGACAAAAAAGCTGTGACTTATCGCTATTCTGCGGCGATAGCATGCTTTGGTTGCACTGCAGCAGAATAATCATTCATCAATGTCTTGGCGATCTCGCCAACCTCGAATCGGTATGGACCGATCTCCGAAACCGGCGTCACTTCAGCTGCCGTGCCGGTAAGGAAGCATTGTTCGAAGCCTTCGAGCTCTTCCGGCATGATGGCGCGCTCGATCACTTCCAGGCCGCGCTCCTTGGCGAGGCCGATGAC
>NZ_RZOT01000071.1:0-15148 GCF_003999085.1 Mesorhizobium sp. M4A.F.Ca.ET.090.04.2.1 | reverse complement strand
CATGAAGGCGGTGCGCCAGCCCCAGACATCGCCGACATAGGCGCCGACCGGCGCGGCGGTGACGGTGGCGACCGAAACGCCGGTGAGGATGATCGACATGGCGCGCGGCATCAGCCGCATCGGCACGAGCCTCAGCGCCATCGCCGCCGACATCGACCAGAAGCCGCCGAGCGCGACGCCGAGAACCACCCGGGCCAGAAGCAGCATGGTCAGCGAGGAAGCAAAGGCTGCGAGCAGATTGGAGACGATGAGCAGAACCGTCAGCATCCACATCACCAGCCGGCGGTCGAGCCGCTTGGTGACGATGGCCATGGTCGGCGCCGCGATCGCGCCGCCCACCGCCGTCGCCGTCACCGCTTGCCCGGCCGCGCCCTCGCTGACGCCGAGGTCCTGCGCCAGCCGCGTCAGCAGGCTGGCCGGCAGGAATTCCGCAGTCACAAGGCCGAACACCCCGAGCGCCAGCGACACCACCGCGCCCCAAGCAGGCTCTGATCGTTCTTGAGAGTCGGCGCTGTCTAGAACAGCGGCGTCGATGACGCCCGTGGTGGGTTCGGTCATGGCTAAATCTCCGATCTGTTTGCGCGCCACTTAGGAAATGACCGGCTCGGCCTCCACCCGTTACATGCTTCGCGGGCGCGCTCTGCCAGTCCGACTTGTTTGCGGCGCAACATTTGGCTGACATGCAACATAGGAAGTGACGCGATGGAGTTTCCATGCTAGAAACGCCGAAATGAATTACAATTCGTCCAGAACCGCACTGCCGGCTTCCGGCGATCCTTTGACCGACATGCTACGCGGCCTCCGCCTCGACGGCGTCGACTATGGTCGCTGCGTGCTGGGGGAACCCTGGGCGGTGTCCTTTCCCGCGCAGAAGGCGGCGCGCTTCCACTTCATCGGCCAGCAAGGCTGCTGGCTGTTCTCGCCGGCGAAGGAATGGATCGAGCTGTCGGTCGGCGACGCGCTGCTGATCCCGCGCGGCGACGAGCACGTTCTGGCCAGCGCGCCGGGCGTGCCTGCCGTGCCGATCGGCCGCTACAGCATCGAGCCGGTTTGCGAGAACATCTACGACGTCTCCAATGGCTGCGATGGCTGCAAGACCCTGCTGTTCTGCGGCAGCATGCATTTCAATCTCGACGGCTCGCATCCGCTGCTCGACATGATGCCGGACCTGATGCAGGCACGTAAGCTGATGGCGAACGCTCCGGGCATCCAGCACCTGCTCGATGCGATGGCCGGCGAGGTGACGATGGACCGGGTCGGCTCCGGCGGCATCCTGGCGCGCCTTGCCGATGTGCTGGCCGCCACCATCATCCGCTCCTGGGTGGAGAACGGCTGCGGCGATGCCACCGGATGGATCGCCGCCGTCCGCAGTCCGGATGTCGGCAAGGTGCTGGCCGCCATCCACCTGCAGCCGGACCGCGACTGGACGGTCGAGGCGCTGGCGCGGATGATGGGAGCCTCGCGTTCCGCCTTCGCCCAGCGCTTCGCCACCGTGGTCGGCGAGACGCCGGCCAAATATGTGCTCAGCGTTCGCATGCACCAGGCGCGGCAATGGCTGGCCCGCGACGGCATGCGGGTTTCGGTGGCCGCGACAAGGCTGGGCTATGATTCCGAGGCGTCCTTCAGCCGCGCCTTCAAGCGCGTCATGGGCGTGGCGCCGAGCCATCTGCGCAACACCGGCGACGGCGACGACAGCCCGGTCGCCTGAACGCGGGTCGGTTCCTGTCGCCTGGAGGAATTGCCAAGTGTTTTGGACGCAGCGTCATTCCCTGCCGGCGGGGGCAGCTTAAGCTGGCCGGCGGAGGAACCCGCCATGGTCAATCACCCAGCCTTGCTTGCGCTCGCCGCGCTCACCGTCTTTCCGGGGCGGGCATTCGCCCTCGAAGACAGCTACCTGCCGGCGAGCAAGATCCCTTATGCTGTCGAGGCGCCTGACCAGCCGCAGCGCCTCGGCCCGCTATGGGGCGAGCGTGCAAAGGGCCCGGCGGGAACCTTGCTCAAAGTTCCCGGCAACTGGCGCGCGCCTGTTCACGCGCATACCGCGGACTATCGCGCCGTGGTCATTCAGGGGCTGTGGGCGCACTGGCAGATGGATGGCGGCGAGGCGACCAAGGTCGCGTTGCCGCCAGGGTCCTACTGGACCCAGAAGGCCAATGAGATGCACGACGATGCCTGCCTCTCGGACACGGAGTGCGTGATCCTGCTGATCAACGACACGCCGTACGAGACCTATCTGCCGAGGTAGGGCAAAGGGGCCCGCGCGCCTGCCTGCCCCGGTAGCTTGAAGGGACCGTCCGCCTAGCTGGCGTGCCGCAGACTCACGCCGCTGCCCTTGTCGAACATCACCACCTTGTCCGGATTCCAGGCAAAGCGCACAGGCTGTTCGATCTCGACGGCAGTCCTTGCCGGCACAGTGGCTCTCAGCATCGCGTCGCCGACTCTCAGCGTCACGATCTTTTCGACGCCGTGGTTCTCGACGTCGTGGACGCGTGCCTCGACCGGCGCGCCGCTCTCCAGATAGACGTCCTCCGGACGGATGCCGAAGACGAGCGGGCGACCGTCGACCGCATTGCCGGCTCCTCCCCCTGAAAGCGGCAGTTCGAAATTCATCGGCGCCATCACTGCCCGGTTGTCGACCAGCTTGCCGTCGATAAGGTTCATCGGCGGCGAGCCGACGAAGCTCGCCACATAGGTGTCGCGCGGATTGTTGTAGATCTCCTGCGGCGTGCCGGTCTGGACGATGCGGCCATGATTGAGCACGCCGACCTTGTCACCCATCGACATCGCCTCGATCTGGTCGTGGGTGACGAAGAGGAAGGTGGCGCCGAGCTGCATCTGCAGGTTCTTCAGTTCGGTGCGCAGCGCCTCGCGCAATTTGGCGTCGAGCGCCGACAGCGGCTCGTCCATCAGGAACACGCGCGGCTTGCGCACGATGGCCCGGCCGATCGAGACGCGCTGCATCTCGCCGCCTGACAGCCGGTCGGTCTTGCGGTCGAGCAGATGCTCGATGCGGAGCGTGCGGGCGGCGCGCGCGACGCGATCCTTGATCTCGGCGTCCGGCAGACGGCGGATCTTCGGCTTCAGCGGGAATTCAAGGTTCTCGCGCACCGTGTAGCGCGGGTAGAGCGAATATTGCTGCAGCACCAGCGCCACGTCGCGCTCGGCCGCCCCCCAGTCGGCGACATCGACGCCGTCGATGAAGACCTGGCCTTCGGTCGGCTTCTCGAGCCCGGCAATCAGTCGCAGCGTCGTCGTCTTGCCGGCGCCGGTCTCGCCGAGCAGCACGAAGAACTCGCCGTCGGCGATTTCGAGGTCGAGGCCCGTCAGTGCGGTGTGATTGCCGAACGTCTTGGTGATGTTCTTGAGTTCGATATGGGCCATTACAGCCTTACTCCTAGCGACTTGCCGCTTGCCGTATCGAAGAAATGCGCCTGCTCCGGATCGATGCGGGCGTGGACCTTTTCGCCCGGTCCGGCGACGTAGCCGGCCTTGGTGCGGGCGCGCAGCATCTGGGAGCCGACCTTGAGATCGACGATGTCGAAGGAGCCAAGCGGTTCGATGATATGCGCCTCCACCGGCATGTAGCCCGGCGCAGCATCGCGCCGGACGAGCACGCCTTCCGGCCGGATACCCAGCGTCAGGCCGCCATTGGCTGCGTGGCCGTTGAGCTTCGACAAGAGCGCGCTCGGGAACTCGAAACCCGCGGGCGCATCGCCGACGGTGACCGAGGCGGCCGACGCCTTTTCGGAGACAGACGCTTCGGCGACGTTCATCACTGGACTGCCGACGAACTGGGCCACGAACAGGTTGGCGGGATGCGAATAGACCTCGTCCGGCGTGCCAACCTGCTGGATGAATCCTTCATGCATGATGACGATGCGGTCGGCCAGGCTCATCGCCTCGATCTGGTCGTGCGTGACGTAGATCGTGGTCGAACCCTGCTTGATGTGCAGCCGCTTGATCTCGGCCCGCATCTCCTCGCGCAGCTTGGCGTCGAGCGCGCCGATCGGTTCGTCCATCAGCATCGCCTTCGGGCGCCGCACCAGCGCCCGGCCGATCGCCACGCGCTGCATGTCGCCGCCGGATAGCGCCGACGGCCTCTTGCCGAGCAGGTCGGTGATCCGCAGAACCCGGGCGACCTCGCGAACCGACGTGTCGACCTCGCCGCTTCCCATGCGCGTTGCGCGCAACGGAAAGGCGATATTCTCGAACACCGTCATGTGCGGGTAGAGCGAAAACGACTGGAACACCATGGCGATGTCGCGGTCGGCAGCCTTGAGGTGCTGCACGGCCTTGCCGTCGATCAGGATGTCGCCCTGGTCGATCGTTTCGAGCCCCGCAATCGCACGCAGCGTCGTGGTCTTGCCGCAGCCCGACTGGCCAAGCAGCACGATAAACTCGTTGTCGGCGATGGCGAGGTTCAGATTGTGGATGACCTGAACGGCGCCGAAGAATTTCTCGATGCCGCGAAGTTCGATCTGCGTCACTGCCGTGCCCCCTCGTGCATCGCGGCGCCGGTTTCCTCCGGGCGCTCCGGCGCTATCTTTGACGTGATGTTGAAGCCGATCAGGCCGATCAGGATGATCGTCACGCCATAGGAATGCAGGCCGAGGCTCCATGGCTGGCAGAGCGCAATGATGCCCAGCACCATGAGAATCTGCGAGGCCGGCAACAGGTATTTCTGGTTGACCGCGCGAAAACTCATTTGCGGATCGCTCCGAAGGTGACGCCGCGAAGCAGGTGGTTGCGCAACAGGAAGGTGAAGATTGCGACCGGCAGCAGGAACAGGAAGGTGCCCGCGGCGATCGTGGTCCAGTCCGGCAGGCCCGAGCCAATCTGGCTGGGGATGAAGGGCGGCGCCGTCTGGGCGCGTCGGTTGGTCATGATCAGCGCAAAGGCGTACTCGTTCCAGGCTGTGATGAAGCAGAACACCGCGGTGGCAGCGATACCGGTCGCCGCTTCCGGCAGCACGATCTTGAAGAAGGCCTGCATGCGGGTGTAGCCGTCGACCAGCGCCGCCTCCTCGTATTCCTTCGGGATCTCGTCCATGAAGCCCTTCATCAGCCAGACTGAGAAGGACAGGTTGAAGGCGACGTAGAGGATGATCAGGCCGATATGCGAGTCGTTGAGGCCGACCATCCGGTACATCAGGAACATCGGGATCGCCACGACCACCGGCGGCAGCATGCGTGTTGACAGGATGAAGAAGAGAAGGTCCGCCTCGCCTGCGATCTTGAAGCGCGAGAAGCCGTAGGCGGTGAAGGTCCCCATGCCGACGGCGAGCACCGTGCTGATGACCGCCACGATCAGGCTGTTCATGAACCGGTTGGGATACTGCGAAAGCTGCACGTCCTTGCCAACCTTCAGCACCCGCTCGCCGCCGTCATAGATGCGCTTCTCCCACCAGGGCGCGGCCTCGTAGACTTGCGGGTCGACAGGCTTCTGCATCTGCACGCGCTTGGTGAACAGACGGATGAAGGGGGTGACTTCCGGCTGGAAAAGGACGGTGGGCGGCACGCTGACCGCCAACTCCTTCGGCTTGAACGCAGTGGAGGCGATCCAGTAGATCGGCGCGAGGAAGATCAGCGTCGCGATAAGCACCGCAACGATTGCCGCGCGGTTGAGGGCAATCTCGGAAGAAGTGCGGACGGCGGCCATCTCAGCGCTCCTTCACCTTGTTGAGGTACTTCACGTAGAGGTTGGTGATGGCCAGCACCATGATCAGCACGATGTAGGCCAGCGCGCAGGACTTGCCGGTATCCCATTGCTGGAACGCCTGCTTGTAGAGCCGGATCGCAATCAGTTCGGCGGTCGGCTGGGTCGTCATCGTGTAGGCGATGTCGAAGGTCTTGAAGGCTTCCATGGTGCGGAAGATCAGCGCGATCAAAAGAATCGGCGAGACCAGCGGCAAGGTGATGCGGGTGAAGGTGTACCACCAACCGGCGCGGTCGATCGCCGCGGCCTCGTAGAGGTGCTGCGGCACGGCCGACAGGCCGGCGAGCGAAAGCAGCATGACGAAGGGCGACCACATCCAGATATCGGTGATCGCGACGGCGTAGAGCGCGCTGTCGGGGTTGGACAGCCAGGCGAAGTCGCCCAGGCCGAAGACGTAGTTGATCGGGCCCCATGACGGGCTGTAGAGCAGTTGCCAGAACAGGCCGACGACAGCTGCCGACATCATCATCGGCAATAGCAGCAGCGTGGTGATGAGGCCCTTCATCGGAAAGCTGCGGTTGAGCAGCAGCGCGAGGCCGAAGCCAACGATCATCTGGCCGGCCACCGAAACGATGACGTATTTCGCCGTGATGATGAAATTCGACCAGATGTGATCGTCGCTAAGCAGCTCACGGTAATTCTGCAAGCCGACGAACTGCCAAGGCTCGCTCCGGTTCGCCGCGAAGTTCGTGAAGGAATAGCCCAGCGAATAGATCAGCGGGAAGATGTTGAAAACGATCAGGAACACCAGCGTCGGGATGATGAACAGGTTGCGGATGGTCAGATCCGACCAGCCGCGCGCTGCGGCCCTTGAGGCAGGATCGAGATGTGTGAGGGCTACCGAAGCCAACGAGCGTCTCCCTGAAACAGGAATGCCGGAGGGGAAACCCTCCTCCGGCATTCTGAATGTGATGCTTATTTGTAGCGATTGTACTTGGTGAACGTCGCCTTCCATTCGGCGGCGGTCTTGTCGAGCGCTTCCTGGGCGGTGCCTTTCCCGCCGACCACGAACGGATAGATGTTCTGGTTCAGCTGATCTAGCACCTCGGCGTATTCCGGCGTCGCCCAGAAGTCCTTGACCATGAACATCGTGTCATAGAACGCCTTGTTGTAAGGCGTAGCGTTCTGGAACGCTTCCGATTTCAGCACGGCCTGGCTGCAGGTGTAGCCGCCAAGGTCCGCCCACTTCTTCTGGGTCTCGTCCTTGATGAACCACTCCAGGAACTTCGTCGCCTCTTCCTGGTTCTTCGAGTACGAGACGATGGAAATTCCCTGGCCGCCGAGAGCGGCGAAGCGCTTGCCGTCCGGGCCGGCCGGATTGGCGAAGAAGCCGGTCACGTCGGCGTACGGGTTGGTGGCCTTGTTTACCAGCGGCGGGAAGAAGGCGAAGAAATTCATGCTCATCGCGGCGAGGCCGCCGGTGATCGCCTGGTTGTCTTCCACGAAGAAGGTCTTGCCCCAACCGGGAGGCGTGAACTTGTAGAGTTCCTTGTACATGTCGAGGCCGGCGGCGGCCTCTTTCGAATTGGTGATGCCGTCGACCTTGTAAGTTGCGTAGTCGCCGAGGTCGCCGCCATAGCTGAAGATAGCGCTTTCGACGCCCATCGCCATCGCGTCATAGGAATTGTCGGTGTAGATGGCGACGCCGTACCGCTTCTGGTCCGGACGGTGGAAGAACTCGGCGATGTCGCGCAGCTGCGCATAGGTCTTCGGCACGTCGAGGTCGTAGTTGTACTTCGCCTTGAAGGCTTCCTTCTCCTTCGGATCCTCGAACCAGTCCTTGCGATAGGACCAGCCGATCGCATCGCCTTCAAGCGGGATCGCCCAGTATTTTCCGGAACCGCCAGGGTATTCGGCATAATACTTTACAGTAGCGGGCGCCATCACATCGCCAAGCTTGTGCTTGTTGAAGAAGTCCGTCAGGTCGACATAGTGGCCTTGCGTCGAACCGGCACCAAGCCATTGCGAGTCGCCGACCACCATGTCGTAGGCGTCGCCATGCGCGTTGAACTCGGTAAAGGCCTTGGTCTGGAAATCTGGCCATGGCGTCGTCTGTACGGTGACCTTCACCCCGGTCTCGGCCGTGTAGTCGTTGACGAGTTCCTGCAGATAGTTTGCCGGATCCCATTCCGCCCAGAAGATGGTGAGTTCCTTGTCCTGCGCGTAAGAAGACGTTCCACAGGCGAGCACTAAGCCGATACCAGCAATGACGCTGGTCACTATCTTGCGCATAATGTTTCCTCCCTTGTGCGCATTCTACCGTGTCATGCGAGCCGGCGGCGAGGCCGGCCCTGGTAGTTCCTCCAGTGATGGCACTCTTCCGGTTTGGGCGCCTCCCCGCCCGGCGGAAAAATGGATCGCAGCCCTCACTTTCGATCCGCGTTGTCAGCCTTAATCTGGTATTACCAATTCTAAAGGGACGTCAAGCCCTTTCTTGAGCGATCAGGAACGGTCAGGCAAGCCATTTGCAGCGGTATCTGCCTGTTTTACCTTAATTTTCCTACTCCTTGATACGCGCGGGCCTTGTTTCGATCATCTCATCGGGACTATTATGCATAACTGACTTCGCGATCTGGTCCAACCAGATTTGTGTTATTTTGCGGTTGCCGCCGATGTGGCGTCGCCTTCCGATTCCGCCACGGCCGCCCGCACCAGCGCGCCCGCCGCCCACTGCGCGACCGCCATCATGCGACGACTGTCCAGGCCCCATATGTCCTTCAATACAATCAGCACCTCGACGCCGAACATCAGCGACAGCGCCTGCGCCAGACGCTTGAACTCGCGCGGCGGCAAACGGCCCTTGAGCGGCGCTAACGCATCCTTCAGGAGGTCGATGCGATGCCCGCGCGTGAAGGCCGGCTCATTGCCCAGCGTGCCTGCCTGGCGCCTGGCCCACTGATCCAGCGACAGTTTCAGCGCCGCCTTGAACGTCGCCTCGAAAGCCTCGATACGCGGCATCGCGGTGGCGTAGAGTTCGGCGACCCTGCGCTCCGGATCGTCCGACGCCGAGCGCCAGGTGAGGATAGGGCCGAGCCCCTCATCGACCACTGCCTGCACCAGTGCTGCCTGGCTCGGGAAATATCGATAGGCGGTTGCGCGCGACACTTCGGCCGCCTCGGCGACCTCGCTCACGGAAGGTGTGGCGCCGCCCTGCATCAGCCTGGTGGCCGTCTCCAGCATCAGCCGCCTGGTGCGGGCGCGCGCGCCACGCTCGGCCGCTCGGCCCTCACCGGTGTCGTCGTTCGGCGCGGCTTGTTGACGTGAGACATCCATGTCAATACGATACGCGCGTCTCAAAAAATTGCAATGGTCTTGGTGACCGGGCAACGAGTGGCGGCGGGCGGCGCCCAGACATGCCAGGGAACGGGGGAACGCGATGAAGCGCATCTACGTGGTGGGCACCGCCGACACCAAGGGCGAGGAGCTTGCCTTCCTGGCGGACGCGATCGCCGCCACCGGCGCTACCGTGACCCGCGTCGACGTCGGAACGCGCGCTACCACCGTGCCGGTCGATGTGTCAGCCGAAGAGGTAGCCGCCCATCACCCCGAGGGCCGCGACGCCGTGCTCGGCAACGACGACCGCGGCAGGTCGGTCGCAGCGATGGCCTTCGCCCTCGCCCGCTTCGTCCAGTCGCGCGGCGACATATCCGGCATGATCGGTATCGGCGGCGGCGGCGGCACCTCGATCGTCACATCGGCCATGCGCACACTGCCGCTCGGCCTGCCCAAGGTCATGGTCTCGACGCTCGCCTCCGGGGACACCGCACCCTATGTCGACGTCTCCGACATTGTCATGATGCCATCGGTGACCGACATGGCGGGCCTCAACCGCCTGTCGCGCATCGTGCTGCACAATGCCGCCCAGGCGATCTCGGGCATGGTGGGGAACCCGGCCCCATCCGCCGACGGCAAACCGTCGCTTGGGCTTACCATGTTCGGTGTCACCACCCCATGCGTGACGGCCATCGCCGACCATCTGCGCGCCAACTATGACTGCATGGTTTTCCACGCCACCGGCACCGGCGGCCGCACGATGGAGAAGCTCGCCGACTCGGGCTTGCTCGCCGGCATCATCGACATAACCACGACGGAGGTCTGCGACCTGCTGTTCGGCGGCGTGCTGCCGGCGACGCAGGATCGCTTCGGCGCCGCCGCTCGCACGAAACTTCCCTATGTCGGCTCGGCCGGCGCGCTCGACATGGTCAACTTCTGGGCGCCGCCGACCATTCCGGAGCATTATCGCGGACGCCTGCTCTACGAACACAATTCCAACGTGACGCTGATGCGCACGACGCCGGACGAATGCCGCAAGATCGGCGAATGGATCGGCGAAAAGCTGAGCCGCTGCGAGGGTCCGGTCCGCTTCCTTATCCCCGAAAAGGGCGTCTCGGCGCTCGACATCGACGGCGGCGCCTTCTTCGATCCGGAAGCGGATGCCGCGCTGTTCGAGGCCATCGAACGCACGATCCGTCCGACGGCAACACGCATCGTGACGCGCTTGCCGCTGCACATCAACGATCCCGAATTCGCCAGGGCCGCGACCGCGGCCTTCCTCGATATCGTCAAGAAGTGAGACCCGGACGCATGGCCGCAATTTCGCGCAAGACAATACTGGAGAAGTTCCGCAAGATGCTCGCCGATGGCGTGCCGATCGTCGGCGGCGGCGCCGGCACCGGCCTGTCGGCCAAGGCCGAGGAAGCCGGCGGCATCGACCTCATCATCATCTACAATTCCGGCCGCTACCGCATGGCCGGGCGCGGCTCGGCGGCCGGCCTGCTCGCCTATGGCAACGCCAACGAGATCGTCAAGGAGATGGCCTATGAGGTGCTGCCCGTGGTCAAGAAGACGCCGGTTCTGGCCGGCGTCAACGGTACCGATCCCTTCGTCATCATGCCGCTGTTCCTGGCCGAATTGAAGACGATGGGCTTTTCCGGTGTGCAGAACTTTCCCACCATCGGCCTGTTCGACGGCACCATGCGGCAGAGCTTCGAGGAAACCGGCATGGGTTTTGGGCTCGAGGTCGACATGATCGCCGAGGCGCACAAGCTCGACCTCCTGACCACGCCCTATGTCTTCAACCCCGACGAGGCGCGCGCCATGACAAAGGCCGGCGCCGACATCATTGTTGCCCATATGGGCGTGACGACCGGCGGCTCGATCGGCGCCACGTCGGCGAAGTCGCTCGACCACTGCGTGAAGGAGATCGACGCTATCGCCGACGCCGCGCGCTCGGTGCGCAAGGACGTCATCCTGCTTTGCCATGGCGGGCCGATCTCGATGCCGGACGATGCCCGCTACATCCTCGAGCGCTGCGAAGGGCTGCATGGCTTCTATGGCGCGAGCTCGATGGAACGGCTGCCGGCGGAGGCCGCAATCGCCAAACAGACGGCGGATTTCAAGGCGGTCGCGATCGGCCGCGGCAAGGCGACCATCAAGAAAAAGAAGGGATGAGACGATGACCGACAAGAGCAAGATGTTCGTGTATCCGAAGGACGTCAGCGCCTTTGGCTTCGACTGGGGCAGGCTGGCCCTGACGGTCGCGCCCGAAGTGAATGGTGCGGAGCGTTTTTCCGGCGGCGTCGTCGACCTGCCCTCCGGCAAGGGCCACACCCGCCACAACCATCCCGGCGCCGAAGAAATCATCTTCGTCATCTCCGGC
The DNA here is from genome assembly GCF_003999085.1 of Mesorhizobium sp. M4A.F.Ca.ET.090.04.2.1. Taxonomy (NCBI): domain Bacteria; kingdom Pseudomonadati; phylum Pseudomonadota; class Alphaproteobacteria; order Hyphomicrobiales; family Phyllobacteriaceae; genus Mesorhizobium; species Mesorhizobium sp. M4A.F.Ca.ET.090.04.2.1. Next base: position 3,774 of record NZ_RZOT01000071.1, on the reverse strand, counting down.
CATGGCGAGCAGATGGTCGAGGACGAGGACGGCAATCCGGTGGTCGCGAAAGTCGGCCCCGGCTGCACAGTCTATGTGCCCGAGAGCCGCTTCCATTCGACGCTCAACACCGGCGACCAGCCGATGCAGCTCTTCGTCGTCTATTCGCCGGCCGGCCCGGAACTGGCGCTGCGCGACCTGCCGGATTTCAGGGTGCTGCCGGCAGGGGAGTGAACCTTCGAGGCTGGCGCCGCCCCTCATTGTCCTGCCGGACATTTCTCCCCGTAGAACGGGGAGAAAGACGCCTTCATCAACGATTTCGCAAATCGCCGAAGCTGCCTTCTTCTCCCCGTTCTACGGGGAGAAGGTGCCGGCAGGCGGATGAGGGGCGGCGCCGACTTTCGGCCTTATGAAATCCCGCCCCTGTTCCATCCCCTGGCCCGGTCGCCGAACATCGCGTAGCCATTATCCGTCACCGCGACAGTATCCTCCAACTTGATGAAGCCGCGTGTCGGGTGAAGCATGGTCGTCTCGACCGACAGCACCATGTTCTTTTCCAGCGGCTTCCCGGCATAGGTGCCTTCATAGGTGACCGGATGGTTGGTCATCAGGAAGGGCGCTTCATGCGTGATGAGCCCCATGCCGTGGGCGAAGAAATCCGTGTAAGGCGAGACCTTCGAGGCCTTCAGCACGCCCTCCGCATGGGCGATCATATCGCCACCGAGCGTGCCCGCCCTGACCTTCGAAAACGCCGCCTGCTGCACGACGTCCACCTCAGCCAGCAGATCCTCCAGCTCTGCGTCCGGCTCGCCGAGAATCCCCATGCGGCAGAGGTCGCCGATATAGCCGTGGTAGTTGCCGCCGGAATCGATCGACAACACCTCGCCCTGCTTCCACGCTTGCGGCGAGGCCGCGCGGTTGTGACTGGAGCCCAGGGTCAGCAGGCAATATTCGAAATGCGCGCCGCGATTGGTCTCCTCGCGCCTCAGCTGCTCGATGATCTCGGTCTTGGTCGTGCCTTCGCGCGCCCATTGGATGGTCGCCAGCATCGAATCGGTGATCAGCTCGGAGGCGACACGCAGCCTCTCGAGCTCGGCGTCGGTCTTGATGGCGCGCATGCGCTCCAGCATGCCGGTCGCATCGATCAGCTTCGCATCCGGCAGCGCCTTGCGAACCAGCGTGTAGGCATCCGACGGCAGGAAGGCCGGCTCGATGCCGATGCGCGCCTCGCCCTTGCCGATCTTCTGCACATGCTCAACGGCGAGATTGGCGGCATCCAGTGTGCCCCAGCAGGCGGCGTGCAAGGTCGGTGTCCAGAACGGGTTGTTCTGGTGCTCGGCGCCCTCCATACGGTTGCCGATATAGGCAGCGCGGTCTGGCCCACCCTTCTCGTAGACAACGATCGGCAGGTAGCGGCTGTGGCCGATCGCATCCATGGCGGCGAAGAAGATGAACTTGTAGCCGCCGAGCAGATATTGCGTGTTGTGCTTGGAGGTGGCGAGCAGCACGTCGATGCCGGCTTCCTCCATCAGCCCGTCCAGCCTGGCCTGGTCGAATGGAATGGCGACCGCATTCTTGCCCGGGGCGATGTTCATTTTTTCTCTCCCTGAATGTGCTGGCCGATCGGGCCGGCTCGCCGGCTGGTTTTGTGGCTGATCATTTGGCTGTCGGCTAAATCTGCATCACTTTGGCTACTCTGGTCCAGCCAGAAATCAGCTTCCGGCCGTCATCGATTGTCACAATGCCGCGTTCTCGCGCGTCAATAGCAACATCTGGTCCTACCAGATTGTTCGACTGAACCGCTTGCCTAACGACTGGTCCAGCGGACGGAAATTTCAAAGCCACGCCAGAATGCGCCAAATCCGTCTCTGGCGAAACCCTTGGCGAGGCTCATAATCGCTGCCGCAACGACGCTCGTGGACAAGCTGGCGTCAAGGGATTGGCGCCCGAGCGGGTGGCGCGGAGGACGGAGGTCGATCATGTCAGCTCTCACCATTTCCAGGCGCACCGTGCTTGCCGGCTCGGCGGCGCTGCTCGCCTCCACCGCGCTGCCGGTGATCGGCCGCGCGCAGACGCCGAAGAAGGGCGGCCGGCTGGTCGTAGCCGCCGACTCCGAGCCGCGCAACCTCAACCCGGCGATCGTCGCCTCCAACGGCGTTTTCTTCATTTCCAGCAAGGTGGTGGAAACGCTGGCCGAATCCTCCTTCGACGGCAAGGACGGGCTCCAGCCGCGCCTGGCACTTTCATGGGAAGGCGCCGCCGATGGCCTCTCGGTGACGTTCAAGCTGCGCGACGGCGTCAAGTGGCATGACGGCAAACCATTCACCTCCGCCGACGTCGCCTTCTCGGCGCTGCAGGTATGGAAGCCGCTGCAGAATCTCGGCCGCACAGTGTTCAAGGACCTGACGGCGGTCGAAACGCCGGACGAGTTGACCGCCATCTTCAAATTCGCCAAGCCGACGCCGTTCCAGCTGATCCGCAATGCCCTGCCGGCGCTTTCGAGCGTCGTGCCGAAGCATGTCTATGAGAGCGGCAAGATCGAGGAGAACCCGGCCAACAACGCGCCGGTCGGCACCGGCCCGTACAAATTCGCCGAATACAAGGCCGGCCAGTACTACCGGCTGGCGAAGAACGCCGACTATTGGGGCAAGGGCGAGCCCTATCTCGATGAGATCGTCTACCAGGTGCTGCCGGACCGCACGTCGGCGGCCGCGGCGCTCGAGGCGGAAGAAATCCAGCTCGCCGCCTTTTCCGCAGTGCCGCTCGCCGACCTCGACCGCATCTCCAAGGTGCCTGGCCTGAAGGTGATCACCAAGGGCTATGAAGGCCTGACCTACCAGCTCGTCGTCGAGATCAACCACCGCCGCAAGGAGCTGGCCGATCTGAAAGTGCGCCAGGCGATCGCGCATGCCATCGACAAGGACTTCGTCGTCAAGACGATCTTCCTCGGCTACGCCGCCACCGCGACCGGCCCGGTGCCGAAGAACGATCCGCAGTTCTACACCGCCGACGTGCCGACCTATGCATTCGACGTCGCCAAGGCCAATGCGCTTCTCGACGAGGCCGGCTACAAGAAAGGCCCCGACGGCAACCGCTTCTCGCTGAAGCTCCTGCCGGCGCCTTACTTCAACGAGACCAAGCAGTTCGGCGACTATCTGCGCCAGGCGCTCGCCGCCGTCGGTATCGACGCCGAACTGGTCAACAACGACTCTCCCGCCCACATCAAGGCCGTCTACACTGACCATGCCTTCGACCTCGCCGTCGGCCCGCCGGTGTTCCGCGGCGACCCGGCGATCTCGACCACCATTCTCGTACAGAGCGGCATCCCGGATGGCGTGCCCTTCTCCAACCAGGGCGGCTACAGGAACGTGGAACTGGATGCGCTGATCGCCAAGGCGTCGGAGACGCTCGATACCGCCGCCCGCACCGAGCTCTACAAGGAATTCCAGAAGAAGGTCGCGGCGGATCTCCCGCTGATCAACGTCGCAGAATGGAGCTTCATCAGCGTCGCCCGCGATACGGTCGGCAACATCGCCAACAACCCGCGCTGGGCGGTGTCGAACTGGGCGGACACTTATCTGGAATCGTGACACATTTGCGCGGATGAGAATTCGCGAAATTATCGTAGGCGTTGAGTTCTACGAGGGCCCCCTCTGTCCTGCCGGACATCTCCCCGGAGATCAGCAGCTTGTCTGTCTCGCCAATTCTGAAACGTTGAAGATTGGCGAAGGCAGAGGCGACAGCCAATCTCCCCCCTTGAGGGGGAGATGTCCGGCAGGACAGAGGGAGGTGCTC
>NZ_RZOT01000719.1:0-2313 GCF_003999085.1 Mesorhizobium sp. M4A.F.Ca.ET.090.04.2.1 | reverse complement strand
CTTTCCGCCCTGGCGACCGGTGAAATCAAACGCGATGAGGAAGCGATCTTCCTCGCCGGCAGCGACCTCGCTTTGCCTGTGATCGTCGTCTCGAACGATGCGATGCAAGCCGCATCGTCCGGCGTGCTCAGCCACTCCGTTCTCTCGCAGTCGAAGGCCGGCTCGCCGTCGGTTTCGGAAGCCTCCGCGCTTGCCGCGGCCGGAAAGGGCGCGAAACTGCTCGGGCCGCGCACGGTGCTCGGTCCTGTCACCTGCGCCATCGCACTTGCCGGAGATGCCGCATGACCATTCATTTCATCGGCGCCGGCCCCGGTGCGGCCGACCTCATCACTCTGCGCGGCAGCCGACTGCTGGCGAGTTGCCCGGTCTGCCTCTATGCCGGCTCGATCGTTGCGCCCGAACTGCTCGAACATTGCGCGCCCGGCACCAAACTGATCGACACGGCGCCGATGTCGCTCGACGAGATCGAGGCCGAATACGTTGCCGCCCACACCGCCGGCATGGATGTCGCGCGCCTGCATTCCGGTGACCTGTCGGTGTGGAGCGCGGTGGCCGAGCAGATCCGCCGGCTGGAAAAGCACAACATCCCCTACACGCTGACGCCGGGCGTGCCTTCCTTCGCCGCCGCGGCGGCGGCCCTTCGCCGCGAGCTCACCATTCCCGAACTCGCGCAAAGCCTGGTGCTGACCCGTGTCTCCGGCCGTGCCTCGAAGATGCCGCCCGGCGAGACGCTGGCCGGCTTCGGCCGCACCGGCGCGACGCTTGCCATCCATCTCGCCATCCACGCCATCGACCGTGTCGTCGCCGAGCTGACGCCGCTTTACGGCGCCGACTGCCCGGTGGCGGTTGTCTTTCGTGCCTCCTGGCCGGACGAGCGTCTGTTGACCGGCACGCTGGCCACCATCGAGGCGAAGCTGGCGGAAAACCCGATTGAGCGCACGGCGATCATCTTCATCGGCAGCGCGCTCGGCGCCCAGGATTTCGGCGAAAGCTCACTTTACGACGCCCACTACCAGCGGCGTTTTCGCGGACGGGACGGATTGTGAACGGCAGCACCAACAGAAACGGACATGCCACGGTGGAGCAGGCGCTGGCGCGGCTGAAGTTCAAGCCGCGAGAGCTGGAACCCGGCCACGTTTGGCTGGCCGGCGCGGGCCCCGGCGATCCCGGCTGCCTGACGCTCGAAGTGCTGGCCGCTCTCGGCCAATGCGACGCGCTGGTCTACGATGCGCTGGTCTCGCCCGATGTCGTCGCGGTCGCCGCAAGCGCGGAGCTTTTCTATGCCGGTAAACGCGGTGGCCAGCCGTCGATGAAGCAGGACGATATCACAGCTTTGCTGGTGCGGCTGGCGCGCGAGGGACGTCGCGTCGTCCGTCTCAAGGGCGGTGACCCCTATATCTTCGGGCGCGGCGGCGAAGAGGCGCTGGCGCTGGCGCGCGAAGCTATTCCGTTTCGTGTGTTGTCCGGCCTGACCTCGGGCCTGAGCGCGCTCGCCGCCACCGGCATTCCCGCCACCATGCGCGGCATCAACAAGGCGGTCATCCTGGCCACCGGCCATGCCGCCGGCACCGATGACGATCTCGACTGGGCCGCGATTGCCCGCACCGGCCAGCCGGTGGTCGTCTATATGGGAATGGCCAATCTGCCTCAGATCGCCGCTTCATTATTGGAAGGCGGGCTGGCGCCGTCGACGCCGGCCGCGGTGATCGTTTCCGCGACCACGCCGCAGGAGCGGGCCGTTGTCGCCACGCTCGCCACCATTGCCGAAGAGGCCGCGGCCGCCGGCCTGGCTTCGCCGGCGCTGATCGTCGTCGGCGGTATCGTCGCCATGCGCGCGGCACTGGCGGGCGAGACATGACGGCACGCGCCATCATCATCGGCGCGCCGCGCTCCGGTTCGGGCAAGACCAGCGTCACCATCGGCATCCTGCGCGCGCTCGCCAGGCGCGGCTTGAAGGTGCGTGGCGCCAAATCCGGGCCCGATTACATCGATCCGGGCTTCCACACCGCCGCCACCGGCCTCTCCGGCGTCAACCTCGACAGCTGGGCAATGCCGCCTTCCCTGCTCAATGCGCTGGCCGGGCAAGCGGCTGACGATGCCGACTTCGTCGTCCTCGAAAGCGCCATGGGCCTGTTCGACGGCATTCCCGCCCCAGAAGGCCGCACGGGTTCGGCCGCCGACCTTGCGCGGCTCTACGGCCTGCCGGTGCTGCTCGTGCTCGATGTGTCCGGCCAGTCGACCACGGCGGCCGCCGTTGCCAAGGGTTTTGCAACCTACGACGCGGGCGTGCGCATGGCCGGCGTCGTCCTTAAC
>NZ_RZOT01000718.1:0-2318 GCF_003999085.1 Mesorhizobium sp. M4A.F.Ca.ET.090.04.2.1 | reverse complement strand
GTCGCCTTCGGCGAGCAGGATCGGCAGCGTGCCGGCCGGGTTCAGCGCCAAAAACTCCTTGCGCCGCGTCCACGGCTTTTCCTCGATCAGCGCCAGCTCCTCGCCATATTCGCCGAAGGCGAGGCGCACGAACCGGCAGGTGGCGAACATCGGGTGGTGGAAGAGCGTCAGCATGGTCCCGCGATAATAAGGCGCACTGGCGAATCGCCGGCCGCGCCGGTAAGTCTTGGCCGCCCGCAAAGCGGACCGTCAGGGTGCTGCGACCTATAGGGGGACTTCCGCGCCATGACAAGCAAGCCCTTCCCCAAGCCACAATTCCGAGGTTGCCATGGATAGCCAGACCATCGTCGAAGCGCTGCTGCTCGGCCTGCTGGAGGGCCTGACCGAGTTCATTCCGGTGTCCTCGACCGGCCATATCCTGCTCGCCGGCCATTTCCTCGGCTTCCATTCGACCGGCAAGGCCTTCGAGATCCTGATCCAGCTAGGCGCCATCCTCGCCATCCTCAGCGTCTATTTCAAACGCCTGTGGCAGATGCTCACCGAACTGCCCTATGACCGGCTGACGCGGCATTTCGCCCTCGGCATCCTCATCGCCTTCCTGCCGGCGGCCATCATCGGCGCCTTGGCGCACGACTTCATCAAGACGATCCTGTTCGAATCGCCGCGGCTGATCTGCATCATGCTGATCATCGGCGGCGTGGTCCTGCTCGTGGTCGACCGCTTGGCCCTGAAGCCGGTCTATCGCGACGTCGAACGTTTCCCGACCCGGCTCTATCTGCAGATCGGCCTGTTCCAGTGCCTGTCGCTGATCCCCGGCACCTCGCGCTCCGGCTCGACCATCGTCGGCGCGCTGCTGCTCGGCGTCGACAAGCGCGCGGCGGCTGAATTCTCCTTCTTCCTCGCCATCCCGACCATGGTCGGCGCCTTCGCCTTCGACCTGTTCAAGAACCGTAACGTACTGACCTCGGCCGACCTGCCGATCATCACCATCGGCTTCGTCGCCGCCTTCGTCACCGCGCTGTTCGTCGTCCGCTTCCTGCTCGATTACGTCTCGCGCAACGGCTATTCGCTGTTCGGCTGGTGGCGGCTTGTGGTCGGCGGGCTCGGGCTGGTGGCGCTGATGATCTGGGGGTGAGGCCCTCAATTCCGCCCATAAAACGCGTTCTCGACATGCACCGGCCAGCGCCAGGGCAGCACCGCCACCATGTCGAAACGCACCGAGAGCCTGCCATAGTCGGATTGGCGCGACAGCCATAAGTCGGCGGCGCCCTCGATGCGGCGCTCCGAACCGTGGGCGATCGCCTCCATCGCTTCCATCAGCGAACGCCGCGCCTTGACCTCGACGAACAGCACCAGGTCGCCGCGCCTGGCGATCAGGTCGATCTCGCCGAGCCGCGTGCGGTGGCGGCGCGCCAGGATCCGGTAGCCTTTCAGCATCAGCGCCAGCGCCGCCAGCCATTCGCCGCGATGGCCGCGCCGATAGGCTTTCAGGCGGCCGGCGGCCGGACGCTTAGCCACCGCTGTCTCCTCCCGAGACGCCCCTGAGTTCGAGCAGCCGCCGGTAGAGCGCCTGCTTCTGGCCGCCGGTCATCTTTGCCGCTTCCGCCGCCGCCTTGGAGGCCGGCATCTCGGCGGCGAGCGACAACAGCAGACGGTCGATGTCCGCCGGCTGGTCCTCCTGCGCTTCGGCGGGGCCGACGCAGACCACAATCTCGCCCTTCGGAGTGTCGGCCGCCGCGTAATGGCCGGCAAGCGCGTCGAGCGTGCCCGTGCGCATCTCCTCGAAGGTCTTGGTCAGCTCGCGGCCGATCGCCGCCTTACGTCCGCCGCCCAGCGCCTCGACCATCGCCGCAAGCGTCTCGGCCAGCCGCCTGGGCGATTCGAAGAAGATCAGCGTCGCCGGCACACTTTTCAGCGCCTCCAGCCGTGTCAGCCGCTGGCCGGTCTTCACCGGCAAAAAACCGGCGAACAGGAAGGCGTCCGAAGGCAGGCCGGAGGCGGTCAGCGCCGCCAGCGCCGCCGACGGACCGGGAATGGGCACGACGCGGATGCCATGGTCGAGCGCCTCGCCGACCAGCCGGTAGCCGGGATCCGAAATCAGCGGCGTGCCGGCGTCCGAGATCAGCGCCACGCTCTGCCCGGCTTCGAGCGCCGCGATCAGCTTGGGCCCGGCCTCGCCGGCATTGTGCTCGTGATAGGCGGTGGCGCGGCGGCGGATGCCGTAGCGCTCGAGCAGCACGCGCGAGACGCGCGTGTCCTCGCAGGCGACGATGTCGGCGGCGGCCAGCGTCTCCAGCGCGCGCAGCGTGATGTCGGCG
>NZ_RZOT01000717.1:0-2319 GCF_003999085.1 Mesorhizobium sp. M4A.F.Ca.ET.090.04.2.1 | reverse complement strand
GCCCGAGACCGTAGCTCCGCTGCCGCCCGCGCCGCCGCCGCTGCCGACCCAGGCTGAGGGCCATCGCGACGCCGTTGTCTGGCTGGCGGTCTCGCAAGACGGGCGCGAGATCATGAGCGCCAGCACCGACCGCATGATCAAGCTCTGGGACATCGACGGCAAGCGGCTGATCCGCAATCTGGGTGAGCACAAGGACATGGCGCGCACGGCGCTGTTCATGCCCGACGGCAAAAGCGCGCTGACCGCCAGCGACGACGGCGAGATCGTGCTGCGGAAGCTTGCCGACGGCGCTGTGCTGCACGTCTTTTCCGCGGGCCAGAACGGCGGTGCCAGGAACCTGGCGATCAGCTCCGACGGCAGGCTGGCCGTCAGCGGCCACGACACCGGTGCCGTCATCGTCTGGAATCTCGAAAAGGGTGGTGTGCTGCATGTACTGCCCGGCCATGACTGGTCGGTGAGCGCGGTCGCCGTCTCGCCCGACGGCACGAAAGCCCTGTCGGGCAGCATCGATGGCGAGCTGAAACTCTGGGACATTGTTTCGGGCAAGCAACTGCGCAGCTGGCACGGGCACGAGCAGGGCGCCTATGGCGCCGTCTTCACCGCTGACGGGCACCATGCGGTGACCGGCAGCGGCGACTACACGATCAAGCTCTGGGACCTCGACAGCTTCAGGGAAGTGCGCCGCTTCGAAGGCCATTCCGGCACCGTCTATGAAATCGCGCTGTCCCCCGACGGCAAGCGGCTTGCATCGGTCTCGCTCGACGGCACGGCGCGCATCTGGAACATGGACACCGGCGACCAGATCGCCGAGTTCGACCCCGGCACCGGCCCGATCTACGCGGTCGCCTTCGCCGCCGACGGCACGCTGCTCACCGGCGGCTACGACCGCACCATCCGCGACTGGCCGGCGGCCGGCGGCGAGGGGGTGGTGCTGTTCGCGGGCGCGCCGGAGTGATCGCTTCGCAGCTCGGCGCCTAGGCACCCCCTCTGGTGTGACGGAACGCGACCTGCATATGTATGCCTGCTATGCAGCAATGAACATGACGAGCCGCAATTCACCATGCCCGACCTCCACCTCGTCGAAGCCTCGATCGCCGACCTGCGCCGCGCGCTGGAGGACGGCACCGTCACCAGCGTCGAACTGGTCGGCGCTTACTTGCGGCGTATCGCGCGCTACGACCGCCACGGCATCGCGCTCAACGCCGTACCGGTGCTCAACCCCGACCTGTTCGCGGACGCGGCGGCTTCCGACCGACGGCGGCGTGAGGGCAAAACACTCGGGCCGCTCGACGGCATCTCCTACACCGCCAAGGACAGCTACAAGGTGAGGGGCCTGACGGTCGCCGCCGGCTCGCCCGCCTTCGAACAACTCGTCGCCAATGAAGACGCCTTCACCATAGCGCGCCTGCGCGCGGCGGGCGCGGTGCTGGTCGGTCTCACCAACATGCCGCCGATGGCCAATGGCGGCATGCAGCGCGGCGTCTATGGCCGCGCCGAGAGCCCTTACAATGCGGATTATCTGACCGCTGCTTTCGGCTCCGGTTCCTCCAATGGCTCGGGCACAGCGACGGCCGCCAGCTTCGCCGCTTTCGGCCTCGGCGAGGAAACCTGGTCGTCCGGCCGCGCGCCGGCCTCCAACAACGCGCTGGTCGCCTACACGCCCTCGCGCGGCATTATTTCGGTGCGCGGCAACTGGCCATTGGTGCCGACCATGGACGTGGTGGTGCCGCATACGCGCTCCGTCGCCGACATGCTGGAACTGCTCGACGTGATCGTCGCCGACGATGCCGAAACGCGCGGCGACCTCTGGCGCATGCAGCCCTGGGTGCCGATCCCGAAAGCCTCGGCGCTGAGGCCGGCGAGCTACGCCGGGTTGGCACTGGCGGGTGCGCTCGAGGGCAAGCGGCTCGGCGTGCCCAGAATGTATGTCGGCCGCGACGCGCAAGCAGCAAAGCCGATCGAGACGCGCGCCTCGGTGCTCGACCTCTGGCGGCAGGCCGCGGCCGACCTCGAAGCACTCGGCGCCGAGGTGGTCGAGGTCGACTTCCCCGTCGTCTCCAACTATGAGCGCGACCGTCCCGGCGCGAAGGCCATGGTTGAGCGCGGGCTGGTGCCTGAGGATTTCCCCGCCCGCGAGATCTGGGACCTTTGCATCTGGTCCTGGGACGATTTTTTGCGCGCCAACGCCGATCCGGCGATTCCCGATCTCGCCTCGGTCGACGGCGCAAAAATCTTCCCGCAGCCGCCGGGCGCGCTGCCCGACCGCTATGGCGACGACGGCTTCGACCTCGCCGAATATGTCGAGCGGGCGAAGCAGGG
>NZ_RZOT01000716.1:0-2330 GCF_003999085.1 Mesorhizobium sp. M4A.F.Ca.ET.090.04.2.1 | reverse complement strand
CAGTAGCCGTCGATGCGGCCGGCGGCCAGCGCATCGGCCATGAAGGGCGGCGGCACGATGACGATCTCGATGTCGCGCTCGGGATCGATGCCGCAGGCGGCGAGCCAGTAGCGCAGTTCGTAGTTATGCCCGGAATGCGGATGCACGACGGCGAAGCGCAGCGGCTCGCTCCCCGTGGTGGCCCGCCCGCGGATCAGCGCGCCAAGAGCGGCCCCTGCCCGCGCGGGATCGAGATCGGGTTCCGCGCCATGCGCCGCCATGCCGTCCCAGACGACATTGGAGACTGTGACGCAATTGCCGCCGAGGCTGAGCGAGAACGGAACAATGGTTTCGGAGGCGATCGGCGTGAGGCCGAGGCTGCAGGCCAGCGGCATCGGCCCCAGCATGTGCGCCAGATGGAAATGGCCGATGGCGATGCGGTCGCGGATGTTGGCCCAGGAGGTCTCGCGATGCAGCGTCAGCTCGATACCCTCGCGCGCGGCAAAGCCCAGTTCGCCGGCCGCCACCAGCACGGCGCTGTCGAAAAGCGGCATGAAGCCGGCGGTGATCTGGTGCGTCGCTGCCATGCCTATTCGTCCTCCAGCGGCCCGAGCAGTCCGGCGGCGGTCACCAGGCTCTGGGCGATGTCGCTGATCTTGCGGTTCTGGTTCATCGCCGTCTTGCGCAGCAGCGTGTAGGCCGCCTCCTCGCTGAGACCCCGCGATTTCATCAATATGCCTTTGGCGCGATCGATGACCTTGCGGCTCTCCAGCTCGCTGCGGGCCTCCTCCAGTTCGCGCGCCATGCGCGAGAAGGCGTTGAAGCGGCTCACCGCCATGTCGAGGATCGGCTTGACCCGCTCTTGCCTGAGACCGTCGACGACATAGGCCGACACGCCGGCATCGACCGCCGCCTCGATCGAGGCCTGGTCGGAACGGTCGACGAACATGGCGATCGGCCTCTTCACCGCGCGCGACAGCTGGAACATGTTTTCGAGCATGTCGCGGTTGGGGTTTTCGAGATCGATGACGATGACGTCCGGTTCGATCTCGGCAATGCGCCGCGCGATGCCGGCGACATCATGGATGACCGTCACCCGCTCATGCCCGGCCTCCCGCAGCCCGGCCTCAATAATCGAGGCGCGGATGCGGTTTTCGTCGATCACAAGAACGGCGAGCGAGGAACGGACCATCGCTCCAATATGTCGAAGCGGGGGGATTGTGCAATGCGGGATGGCGAGCCGCCATGCCTTGGCAGGCCTATGGAGGCGGACGCTGGAAATGGACAGCTGTGATTTTGGAGGCATCGAAACAAACGTTTCGCGTGGTTTTTTGTTAGCCGCATCTACAAGTTGCGTGCGCCGATCGAACTCCCCTTGCGCGCGCAGATAGGTCGCGCCATGAGTGCTTTGGGGGAAATCTCAAATGAAGCTGAGCGTTGGTGGCCGCTATTTCTGTTTTCTGGCTGCGCGTCGGTAGTGCGCGGAGCTACAGAGAAGTCTCTGTAAATTCAGAACCGTCGGACGCGGGGATAAGAACGTCTGTAGGGCATTCATGCCCCCTTTTCTCCGTGCACCGTCGAAGTAAGTCGAAAAGAAGGTTTTGCGGCCTTTGAATGGGCAGCAATAGGATCGAATCGAACCTTCCTTTCGACTGTTGTTGTTCGCGGACGACGCCTTAGTTCGCTATAGCCTCGATAAATCGCTTCGCTAACGCGTCGCTAGCGAAGCGCCCGATCTCTTCGTAATCGGGGCGATCTTCTGCAATATCTGGAGACCTTAAGACGACGAAAGCACCCGCATCCGGCACAATGAGAAGCGTGAGGTCTTCACTTTCGATTGGAGCAGCATGACGAGCGCCGCAGCTTGGACAGTCGTCATCGCACATGCATGACCACTCGTCGACCCAATGTTCGCCGCAGCCGTTGCATTCATAATGGTTTGCGTACCAAGACATTTAGGCGTTGTCCCTTTGCTCGGTCTTCAAAAGCTCTCTTTCCTCAGGCGATAGCGGCCGCGGGCCACAAACTCGAGATATCCGTTGTCTCTGAGGAACTGCAATTGCTGACGAATCTTTGGTCTCACATTTCTGTTGTTTGGGTATAGAGCGCTCAGTTTCCTTTCGAACGCATAGACTTGTTCGATATCGAAATCAGTCGCACCGATCATATCGACACATCTCATTACTTCAATTAGCCAGCCACGAGCATCTGCCTTTTCCTCACGAAGAAAAAGGGTGTGCTGCCATTTTGCGACAACGACCTCTTTAGGGATCGGAATGCTGTTCCTAACCAAAAATATTCGGCCCGCATCCGGAATGCGGTCGAGCAAAATATTGGAACCAACCCAACCC